>CAYXUO010000050.1:0-14306 GCA_964468335.1 uncultured Chryseobacterium sp.
ACGGTCGCGCAGGTCAATCCATATCATGAATCCTTTATCGCGGATGGTCTGTACCCAACCGGAAAGTGTAACATTTTCATTAAGATTATTGAGCGAGAGTTCGCCGTTGGTGTGCGTTCTAAACATTTTTTGCTGAAGTTTGTAATGGATTACTGAGAATTTCGGCAAAGATAGAACATTCAGGGAAAATCAGTCGGGCCTGTATTCAATTAAATCGCCTGGTTGGCAGTCCAGCGCTTTGCAGATGGCTTCCAGTGTTGACAGTTTCACAGCCTTGGCTTTTCCAGTCTTCAGGATGGAGAGGTTGGCCTGGGTAATCCCGATCTTTTCGGCGAGTTCCTGCGACTGCATTTTGCGTTTGGCAAGCATAACATCGACATTTATTATTATCGCCATTGCTTAAATGGTTAAGTCGGTTTGAGACTGCAGTTCAACGGCTTTTTTATAGAATTCCACTGCAAATAAAACGATGAGGCCAACAAATCCTACGAATACAATCTGTAGCAGGGCATAAGGAGTAATCTGGAAAAAAAACAGAACAGAAATGAGGATCACTGCAGCGGACAGGAGATTTACGATTCCGAACCGGAACAACCATTTGCCAGCAGCCGGCGAAAAAATCCGATCGCTGCTTATTTCCCGGAAAAACCGGAAAGCGTAAAGAAAAAATAACGTAAAATAGGTGAAAGCAAAAAAGTTAGAAACAATCTGCACAGGCTCATAAAAACCCGTAACCAACTGTTGGCTGGTGAAGGGATAATTAATGCGGAATTTGAGAACATTACTCATTCTGTCGGTCCATTGGTTATCTGCCCAACCAACTTCTTTGCCTAAAATAAAAGTCTCGGAAAAGATTTGACTCCCCGTCTGGAACTTATAAAAAAGAACTGTATGCGCTAACACCTCATACAACAGATGAAGCAACGTAAGTATAAAAAATGCCAACAGGACATAAGCCAGAATTTGTGATACCGAATTTTTGCCAATTATTTTCATGATACTTAGGATTAGGTGTGTAGCTGTAATACTTTCAATAAACGTAAACCATATTTGAAGCAGCAGGACTAAGATGAAATACCTACAATAATTTATTATTCCAAATGTATAATTTTTTATTGATTTACAATAATTTTTTAATTAATTTTTTAATTTACATTTACGGACGATGAATAAATTTTTACCCATCTTAGTCCTAACCTTGTTTTCCTGGGTGATGTCAGGACAAACTTATTCAGGAAAAATTACTGCCGTTAAAGATGGCGACACCGTGGTGATGCTTATTAAAAACAAGCCACAAACCATCCGGCTGGCTCATATAGACACACCCGAGAAAAAACAGCCTTTCGGTACAAAGGCAAAACAGTTTGTTTCTGATTTCTGCTTCGGTAAAACCGTGAAAATTGTGATCGCCAATAAACCCGACCGGAATGGCAGATGGATTGCTGAACTGTATCACGGAAACAGGAATCTTAATAAGGAACTTGTACGCAGCGGACTGGCTTGGCACTACAAACAATTTTCTAAGAATGATAACTATGCCGCACTGGAACTTAATGCCCGTAGAAAGAAAGTCGGACTGTGGCAGGATATAACACCGGTTGCCCCTTGGGAATGGCGAAAGATGAAAAAAGCCAGGATAGTGAAAGCCTCTCACTAAACCATATGTGTTTTAAAAACTTTTCATAAATTTGATTATCACCAAAAATTAAATTTATTATGGGAAAAGGAGACAAAAAATCAAGACGCGGTAAAATTACCGCCGGCAGTTATGGCAAAAGAAGACAGAGAAAGTCGGCATCTGTAAAGAACATTCCGGTGAATGTGCTGGATGCGGACGACACAAAGTCTTCCAAAGTAAAAGTAAGACAGGATGTAGGCTACCCTGCCAATGAATCGGAGAATGCGAATGTGGAAAACGACCCACTTCCGAAAGCGACCAAAGACAAAAAAACCGAAGAATAATCTTCGGTTTTTTATTTTTAACGGTAGTTTATATTATCTGCCGCCGCCCAATATGCTTCCCAGCAGGCCACCTAAACCACCTTGCTGCTGCTGTTGCTGCTGTCCGCCGCCTCCAAGTACACTGCCGAGAATGTCATTCAGCGGATTACCGGATGACTGAGCGTTTCCGCCACCCAAAACACTACCCAGGATATCGTTCAGCGGATTTGACGGTTCAGCCTGTGCCTGGTTTTGAGCGCCGCCCAGGATTCCACCCAGCAAATCTCCCAGACCGCCTCCCGAATTAACGCCGCTGGACTGCTTTTCCTTACCGATGAAGCCCATAATCAGCGGAGCAATCATGGCCAGGATGGGTCCGATTTTGTCCATTGATATTCCTGTATTTTGCGAAAGCTGGTTTTCTACCTGAGATTTCTGTCCGCCAAAGATGTGATCCAGTATAGAGCCACCCTCCTGTTGTCTGTCCTCTACCTGGGAAGGATTATCCAGAATACTCCCGTCGTGGTCTTTGTCCAGTGCACTGTTCAGTGCCTCAGCTTCATTAGGATCGTCCTGAGATTTCTTTCTGAGGTAAGAAATTACAAGTGGTGCTGCAACTGCCATCAGCGCAATAACCTGATTTTTGCTGATGCCGAATTTATTTTCAGCCTGTGAGGCTACTTGCGAGCCTGCATTTCCGGTAATGAGATCAATTAAGTTCATAGTTTGATATTTTGTTGGTGAAAAATGATAACCAAATTTACCAAAAACTGTTCCGCTCAATGCAGGATTTGCAGATTTATAGTTTCTTTAACTGCGCATCGGAATATCCGTCCTCGCTTTTAAGCTGGATAAATTCCCACGCGCTCTTCTCCATCCAGTGCATAGGATCCGGCGACTCTCTTTTTTCCAGCACAAATTCCAATATGCCCACATTGTTATTCATCCAAGGGAGAAGATAGTAGGACAATCCACCTTTGTACGCTTTCTTTGAATGAAACTCCAAACCTTGGGCAGTACTTCCTGCCATTTTGAATGAAGCAAAATAAAAGAATGGGATGAGAAACGCAGTAAATACAGCATATCGCGCCATATTATTTTGCCATAAACGGGAAATTCCCAGGCCGAAAAGGACCGCAATAATGTAATTGAATGGAAGAAAAAATACATAATTGTCTGAAACTCCAAAAATCCCGGCGAAACCAAATACGGGAAGGCCTGCTACACCCAGGAACAGAAGCACGCGCTTATTAGTCCGGAACAGCCACAATATACCCGCAAAAGCGAAAAGAGTAAAATACCAGAAATTGTATACCAGGTAACCCACCGCAACTACAAAACCTTTTATAATCCCCTGAATGTTTAGCGAATCCAGAACAGTGCCTGCCGAGAACACCTTTGACACCGGCTGATGAGTAAGCAGTGGTACTGCAATCAGTAAGACAGCGAAAAGGATAAATACTGACAGTGATGCAGCGGCATTTTTTCTGTCTCCGGCATAAAGTATGAGCAACAGAAGCGCCGGTACCATTAATATATTCTGAATATGACTGAAAAGACTGATTCCCAGAAACAGTGAAGCCAGCAGTAGGTCCGGACGTTTTTTTTCACGCAGAAACCTTAGCGAAAACATAAGGAACAGTGAAATCCAAATCAGGTTGAAGGTATAGATTTCAATGATTTCTGTATTTCGCCAAAATGTAAAACTCAACCCAAAAATAACGGTGCTGAAGATCGCAGCAAACCGGTGAACCGCAACTTCCAAGACAGTCCTGTAAAGAATCAGCAGACAGATACAGGAGGAGAAAATGACCACATAGCGGCCAATTTCAGGACTGCCCACGAAAGGTAAGAGCCTCTTGAAAAAAACGAGTGTATTGGTAAACAGAAAATGTGCGTAGGTTGAAGTGGAAAGTACAAAATTGCCCTTCTCAGTATCTGCGACAAAACCTATACAGTCGCCAAACGGAATCTTGGAATAGCTTCCTGCATAATAAAGCAGAAAGAAACCCAAAAACAGGATAACAGGATAACCAAGTTCTTTAGCACGCACGCAAATCAGTTCTTGAAAATAGGAACATTGGAGCAGGCCTCACCAAACATCAGCGATTTAACCAAGGGCTTAAGCTGCTCTACAAGCTCTATATAGGCGTTCTCCGGAATCTGTACATCAGAGCATCCCTTCACCAAAACCCTTTTGTGCATCAGTTCACTGAAATCATAGGTTTGTATGGCATTGTGCATAAGCAGAACCTCCAGATCTTCTCGGCTGCCGTACACTACTTTTCTGGCTGCTTCGGTAATTCGCGCGGTCATCAGGAAATAGGCCCATAAGGGTACTATGGCCTCTGCCGAATTGTAGATATATACGTAGGCATCCCGGTATTGCTCCGGATCCAGCGCAGCAACTTTCTCACGGAAATCCTTTTCCTTCAGAATGATTCCTTCAAAAAGAAAAGAACTTAGGTCCACTCCTATACGCTGTCCTTTAGGAACCAGGGAAGCAATATCAAAATTAATGAGCCCGCTGTCGGCAACTTTATTTTTTATCTGAAAATCCTCTGACATTTTTATTTTTATCTTTGAACAAAATTACAATTTTTTATACCAAGTGAAGTATTACATCATCGCAGGTGAAGCCTCCGGAGACCTGCACGCCTCCAACCTCATGAAATCCATCCTGAAGAAAGATCCCGGGGCCGAGTTCCGTTTTTGGGGAGGCGACCTGATGATGCAGGTAGCGGGTACAGAACCTGTGAAACATTATAAAGACCTGGCCTTTATGGGATTTCTGGAGGTGGCAAAAAATCTTCGCACCATCCTTAAAAATCTGTCCTTTTGTAAAACCGACATTACAAAGTACCATCCCGACAAACTCATTCTCGTTGATTATCCCGGCTTTAACCTCAGGATAGCAGAATTTGCCAAGACTGCCGGCCTGGAAGTGATTTACTACATCTCACCCCAGCTGTGGGCCTGGAAAGAAGGCCGCGTTTCCAAAATAAAGAATTTCGTAGATAAAATGCTGGTCATCCTGCCTTTTGAAAAAGACTTTTATAAAGGTCACAGCGTAAACGCCGATTTTGTAGGGCACCCGCTGCTTGATGCACTGGCTGACCTTCCGCCCCTGGACGCCGCGCATTTCAGAAATGAAAATGGCCTGGACGAAAGGCAAATCATCGCGCTGCTGCCTGGATCGCGCGAGCAGGAAGTAACTAAAATGCTTCAACTCATGCTTTCGGTAAGGCCACATTTTCCGGAATATCAGTTCGTAATTGCCGGTGCACCCGGTTTGCCAAAGAGTTTTTACGGGAAATTCGTTGATGCAGATGTGCATTTTGTTTCTAATGAAACTTACAGCCTTTTGCGTTGCTCCCGTGCGGCGCTCGTAACTTCGGGCACCGCCACCCTGGAGACCGCATTGCTGAACGTGCCGGAAATTGTTTGTTACCGAAGCTCCCGGATTTCCTACGAAATCGGAAAGCGTGTCATCAAAAATATTAAGTACATATCGCTGGTCAACCTGATCATGGACCGCGAGGTGGTGAAGGAACTGATTCAGAAGGAGCTCAACACGGATAATCTTGTTGAGGAATTAGGGAGGATACTGAATGGCAGCACACGCGAACAGATGCTCAAAGACTACAGCGCTCTCCGCGAAAAACTTGGCGGAAAAGGCGCGAGCGATCTTGCTGCCAATATCATTACCGGAAATTAGACGGCTACGCGCGAGCGTAGGTAAGCTTAAAATTGCCTACATTTATAGGTAAATCCCACACCGGTGCATAAACAGCCATTGTTTATACTGTGCATTTGTCTGATCCTGGGCATCATTTTCCAGGAATATCTCAGTTTGCGCCCCGGCACCACCTATACGCTACTGTTAATTTCCTTCTTTACTCTACTTTCGTACGTTTCTGCATCACTCTACTGGATTAAATCCCGCAGGTATTTTCTGGGATTTTTCTTCGCAGTGCTGGGCCTGGTGCTTCATTCAGAATACTCAAAAGAAGCTGAACTTCCGGAAACAGCAGGTAAAGAAGAAGTGGTGTTTAAACTTAACAAAAAACTGAATTCCAATGAGAAAAACCGCCGCTATGAAGTAACGGTTAAGCGGGGAAAAGGCGAATTCCTAACGGTGCTTTCTGTGCCCAGGGCACTGCCGGAGCTGGATTATAAGCATTTCTACAAGGGGGAACTCTACATCAACAAAGTGGAAGCTCCAAGAAATGACTATCAGTTTGATTATTCAAAATACTTGAGGCGCAATGGGGTTTATCATCAAAGTTACCTGCCGGGAAAAATGGAAGCCGCCGCTGCACCCGCCCTTTCATTGTCTGACCGTATCCGCCAGAAAAGACTGGAGGTCCTTCAAAAGATTGATGCCACCTTCATAAGCCCTAAATCAAGGGAGTTCCTGAAAGGTATTATCCTCGCAGACCGCACTGAAATGGACCGCGAAACTGTATCCGATTTTACAAAAACAGGACTGGTACATATTCTGGCGATTTCCGGCTCTCACGTTGTCATTATTTTCGGACTTTTTTATTATCTCCTTGTCCGCATTTTCCCACTCGGGTACCGGCGGCCGTCAATTATTTGCAGCCTGGCTCTGATCTGGTTTTTTGCAGTGTTCATCGGTTACGGTAGTTCCGTAGTGCGTTCATGCATTATGATTACGGTGTATTTCATCTACATCCTACTTCAGCGCAAACCAGACCTGCTTCATTCTATGTCTTTAGCCGCTTTTATCATTTTGGGACTGAACAGCAACCAACTTTTTGACGTTGGTTTCCAGCTAAGTTTTATGGCCGTGTTCGGTATCTACTGGCTTAATCAACCCATCCTGAAGCGCCTTCCACCAGCGGATAATTTTGGAAAAAAAATCCTCTTTAATACTTTTTCCATATCGATGGCTGCACAGATTTCTACTTTACCTGCCGTTATCTATTATTTTCACCAATTTTCACTGGTATCAATCGTCGCCAATCTGGTAATCATTCCACTTTCTGAAATCATCATCGTCTTCAGTTTGCTGATGACTCTGCTTGTAGGCACAGGACTGGTTCTAAACGAAATGCTGCTCCTTTATGAAGTATTTGTAAATGGTATTCTATACGCAATTCACTGGTTTTCGGGCTTCGACAGACTGATGCATACCAATATTCCAATGACTCTGGCCGAAGCCGCACTGCTTTGCTCCGGAGTATATTATCTCAGGTTCCTTATACTTCGTTTCAATATCCGGAACCTGCTGCCTTTGCTGGCCGTGGCCACGCTTTATGGCGGACTGTTTTGGGGGATTAACTTTTACCATGAAAAGCAAAATGAGGTTATGGTACACCATCACTTCCGCGAAAATTACTTTTCGGTAAAGAAGGGGGCACATGTGCAATTCTGGATAAGTGAGAATGCTAACCGGGAAAAGGTGAAAAAATACATCATTGACCCTTACCTAACATCGCGGCGAACAGCCAGGTATAGAATAAATACCATTCCGGCCGGTGTAACCTCATTTAATTACAAAGGAGTAGCCTATCCACTAAAGGAATAAACAGGCATAAAAAAAGCTTCCCGAAGGAGGCTTTCCAAATAAAGTATTAGATTTCGTCGTCTGACTCTATCGTGAATGACTTGGACTTAAAATCTTTATCATGTTTTTCAGAGATTACATCCTCACCTTTTTCATTGATGATGAAATCGGTACTTTCCCTGAACATTTCGTGAAATGCTGTAAAATCTTCTTTATAAAGGTAGATTTTATGTTTCTCAAATGAGGCTTCCCCATTTTCACCAAAATTCTTTTTGCTTTCGGTAATGGTCAGATAATAATCTCCCGCCTTAGTCTCGCGCACATCAAAGAAGTAAGTCCTTCGTCCTGCTTTAAGCACCTTCGTAAAAATTTCATTTTCGTGGCGTTCCTTGTAATCACTCATGGTCCGGTCGTTTTTGTGTCTTAATTAACAAATATATAAGAATTCTCCGAACTGCAAAATATTTTGTTAAACATTTATCAAGCAAAGCGTATTATCAATAGTAAAAAGTTAAAAACTATGCAGACTTGTCTTTACGTAGCTCGGTGAGATTCAATATTTTATCTGCTCTTTTGGCGCTGGATTCCCGGTGCGTAATGATAACCGAAGTGCTGTTATGGATATATTTTTCAATATTCTGAAGTATGTTTTCCTCTGTTTCGGTATCTAAAGCAGACAGGGAATCATCGAAAATAAGAATCGAAGGTTCCTTTATAATTGCTCTGGCTATACATATTCGCTGTTTCTGACCACCCGAAAGCATAACACCACGCTCCCCAACCTTGGTTTTATACTGATCCTTGAATTTCAAAATGTTCTTATGAACATCGGCCATTTTAGCAGCTTCAATCACTTTCTCAAGATTGGGCTCTGCAATTGAGAAGCCTATATTATTTTCAATTGTATCAGAGAACAGATAACTTTCCTGCGGAACATATCCCAGGTGGCGTCGGTAGTTATAAAGGTCGTGTTCCTTCAAATCTTTGCCGTCAATCAATATCTGACCTTCAGTGGGCCGTATAAGTCCAGCCAATAAGAGTGCAACCGTTGATTTTCCACTGCCTGTTTTCCCCATAATTGCAATAGACTGGCCCGCATCTGCTTTAAAACTTAAATTGTCCAGCGCTTTTATTCCTGTATTGGGATAGACATAGGATACGTTCCGGAACTCTATCGAACCTCTAACCGGATATTTTGCTGCACCGGAATCCACAACTTCCGAATTCAATGCAAGAAACTCATTGATACGAGCCATGGAAGCTTCGGCACGCTGGTTTATTGAAGTAACCCATCCTACCATGGAGAACGGAAAGATGAGTATATTGATGTACATAAAAAAATCTGCGATCTTTCCAACAGAAAGTTCATTACTCAGATATTTATTACCACCAATATAAAGTACGGCTACGTTCAGGAGACCAATTACAAAAAGGATAATGGTGAAGAAATAGGCTTCGGTTTTTGCAAGGTCCAGGGCTTTGTCCTGATAGTCACGTACCTTCAGACCATAGTTTCGCGCGATATATCTTTCACGTGCAAAGAACTTGACCACGCGTATCCCCGAAAAACTGTCCTGCACGAAAGTAGAAATCGCGGACTGGCTTTTCTGCATCACTTTAGACTTACGGTTGATTACCGAGCTTACCCAGTAGATTAGAAATGACAGAACAGGAAGTGGTAAAAGCGTCCAAAGTGTCATTGAGACATCGGTACGAACCATGTAAATAGCTGTAATCAGCACAAGGATAATGAGGTTAACGATGTACATAACGCCAGGCCCCAGATACATCCGGACCGCCACCACATCCTCACTGAGACGGTTCATAAGGTCACCCGTTGTGGTCTTCTTGTAATCTGTAAGTGAAAGCTGCTGGTATTTTGTATAAATTTTATTTTTCAGTTCATATTCAATTCTCCGCGAAGCCACAATAATGGTCTGACGCATCATGAAGGTGAAAAAACCCGTCAACAGGGATGAAGCAACAATGATTGCAACATAGATCAGGACCTGGCGGTTAAAGCCAAGGTGTCCGGAATCTGCAATCTGATCTACCGATTTTCCAACAAACTGAACTTTATAAATATTGAAAAAATTGCTGGCGATAATAAACAGAAACCCCCACAGCAGCAGTATGCGGTGTTTCCAAAAGTAGGAGTTAAGGGTTTTCAGCGCTTTCATAAGAAGTTTCGGCAAAGCAGTACACAACCTTACGCGCGCAAAAGTACAAATTTGAAACTGTAACTGCCCGCCGCGACCCAAACCGTCCGTAAAAAATCCCTATCTTTGCCCCCACTAAAAGCTCTTTGAAATGTTAGGAAGAAGACAGATCCGTGAAAAAGTGGTAGAAACGCTTTATTCATACTACCAGAACCCCATAAAGTTCGATGTTCTGGAGAAAAATATGCTCACCGAAATAGAGAAGATTTATCATCTCTACATCTACCAGCTTAACTTCATGGTTGCCCTAAAGGAACTTGCAGAAATGCAGATTGAAATAGGCCGAAAGAAATACCTGAGGACAGACGCAGAACTTCATCCCAACCAGAGATTTGTAGAGAATTTGGTGCTGAAAAAAATTGAAGACAATAGCGAAAGGCGGTCTTTTGCAGCAAAACATGCCGAACTCAACTGGGAAATGCACGACGATCTTTTGGTCAAGACTTTCCAGCGAATTATTTCCGGTAAAAGGTATCAGGACTACATGAAGGAGGAAGAGCATTCATTTGAGCAGGACCAGAAATTCATTGGTAAACTTTTTCTTAGATATATTGCCGAGACTGATGATTTCCACGAGCATCTGGAAGAAAAGGAAATGAGTTGGGGCGATGATTTTCATATCTCCAATTCCATGATTCAGAAAACGATAGGATTCTTTAAGGAGGATGAAGAGTCGCATACTCTCATCCGTATGATCAAAGACCGTGAGGACGAAGATTTTGCCCGCAGGTTACTTAAAGAAAGTTTGAACCACTGGGAAGAGAATGAAAAGAAGCTGGAGGCTAAACTGGAAAACTGGGATCTGGACAGGGTTGCGCTGATGGACAAGATTATCCTGGTGACCGCTATTACGGAACTGGACCGCTTCCCATTAACACCCGCCAGAGTAATCATTAACGAATATATTGAAATATCCAAGGTATATGCCACAGACAGATCCAACATCTTTGTGAACGGTATCCTGGATAAGTATACAAAAGAACTAAACAGAATATAAATTTAAAAAGGTATGAAAAAATCAATCATCGTTCTGTCGCTATTTGTTGCGGCGCTGGGAGTAACATCCTGTGAAAAGAAAGAAAATACAGAAGTAAGCACAGAAGACACTGTGGTAGTTGCAGATACCATGGCCAATGCCGGGATGAATGCTGAAGCAGCAGCAACAGCTGACCCTCAGGCTGAACTTATCAAAAAAGCGCAATCTTATCCCCTAACCAGCCTGGCACTTTCAGAAAATCACTTTGATTTCAAATCCGTTAAGAAAGGTGAGAAAGTGAAGCACGTGTACGAAGTGACGAATACTGGCGAAAATCCACTGATCATTTCTCAGGTTAAGCCTGCGTGCGGATGTACAGCTCCGGATTATACCACCACTCCTATCCTGCCGGGACAGAAAGGAAGTGTAACACTTGAATTCGATTCATCAAGCTTTGACGGTCTTCAAAACAAGCAGGCAGAAATTTTTGCAAACGTGGAAAAGCCCGTTGTAATTACTTTTTCGGCCAACGTAGTAAACTAATAAAGCAATTATGATAAGTATATTTTTACAGGCCCCGGCAGCAGGAGGCAGCAGTATGACCATGATGCTGATGATGGGTCTGATGTTCGTGGGATTTTATTTCCTTATGATCCGTCCTCAAATGAGAAAGGCCAAGCAGGAAAAAGGATTCCAGGAATCTCTGAAAGTAGGTCAGCGTGTAGTAACTACAGCTGGTTTGCATGGCAGAATTGCCCAGATCATGGAAGACGGGGTAGTTATTGAAACTCTTTCCGGTAAGTTGAAGTTTGAGCGGTCATCTATTTCCCGCGACTATACGCAGGCAAGATTTCCTGACACGGCAACTGAGGAAACCAAATAACAAAACACTCACAAAAACAAAAACGTACTGAATTTCAGTACGTTTTTTGTTTGGGTGAATGAGGGGTCTCGAACCCCCGACCTCCGGAACCACAATCCGGCGCTCTAACCAACTGAGCTACAATCACCGTTTGAGGTTGCAAATATAGCGCTTTTGGCTAAACTACAAAATAATTCCGTCAAAATTTTTCAATGCCAGCAGCCTCTCAGTAGTGAACCCTTCCGCATACTGTACCCCGGACTGCCTGCCCAGATCCTGAGCCCTGTAAGTCAGACTTTCCTGGAAATCTTTAGTAGCGATTGGCGTCATAGGTTCGTTGGATTTGGGGTCATAAAACTGCGTTTTGTAAGCCATACAGGCCTTCAGTTTCACCTCCATAAAATCAGAGATATCTATAACAAAATCAGGTTCCAAATTCTTCCACTGGATATAATGGAAAACCTGCTTGGGTCTCCAGGCCTGCTGAGGCTTGCCATCCAGTTCCGTTTCAATCTTTATAAGTCCGGACAGGAAACAGGCATCTGAAATAAGCTTAGCAGCTTTTGCGTGGTCGGGATGGCGGTCCTCAACCGCATTGGCCAAAACAATATTTGGCTGATATTTACGGATCATCTTTACAATCTTCATCTGATGTTCCTCATTATTCAGCAGAAAGCCATCCTTCATTTTAAGATTTTCCCTGGCAGAGATTTTCAGGATAGCTGAAGCTTCTGCAGCTTCCTGAGCACGTGTAATATTTGTGCCCCGTGTTCCCAGTTCACCTTCTGTAAGATCGATTATGGCTACGGTTTTTCCTTCCGAAATAAGCTTGGCGATGGTTCCGCCACATCCCAGTTCCACATCATCGGGATGTGCGCCAATTGCTAAAATATCAACTTTCATAAATAGTAATCGGTTTAAAAAAAATCCCGGCCTAATGGCCGGGGATACAGTCTCCTGTATGTTATTTATTCAGGTTAGCATTAAGGTTCACCGCGTCTGCGTATCCAGGGTTAAGCTGTACAGCCTTGGCAGCATAGTCTTTCGCCTTAGCCAGATCTTTAGTCTGGTTAAAATAGGCGACAAGATAGTAGGCATAAGACAGGGTTTCTTTCTGTGAAGCCTGCTCCTCCGGTTTTTGAGTCAGAACAGTATCAATGAACTTCTGATAAGAAGATTCAGCCATTGCTTCGTTCCCTAACTGCTGATAGGCGGCTCCTTTCGCGTAATAGGAATAGGCCCACGTTGGCGAAAGTGAGATCATCTTATCCCATGTAAGGATTGCACCATTCCAGTTTTGAGCTTCCTGGTAGGCACTTCCGAGTTTTACTAAAGCATCGGCATCATTAGGATTAGCTGCAGTCTGCTTTTTCAATGCTTCTATCGCAGGATTTGTAGGACCTGCATTTGCAGCTGTGCTGCTGGCACCACCACCCTGAATCTTAAGCAGTTCGTTGTCCCAGTTTAAGGTTTCGTCCTTAGCATTTTTTGCAATAGCGATTTTCTGCTGGGACTCAATCATCATGGATGATTTCTTTGCAGCATCTTTCTCGTCTTTAGCCAATCCTGCCATAATAAGACCTTCCAGACCACGGTCTGCCGGATAAATCCTGGACTTATCGGTTACGGTATTGATAAAGGTGTTCAAATCTGTTTGTGCCTGGGTATATTTACCGTCTGCATAATCAAGATAAGCTCTCAGTTTATACTTGATTGGATCCTGAACCTCATTGAATACTTTGTCCAGTACAGCGCGCGAATTTGTGTAATCCTGATTCGTAAAATACAGTTTGGATATTTCCAACTGCGTTCCCGGATCTTCATCTGCATATTTAGCGTAGTTAACAAGTGCCTGAGTGGCTGCCTGCGGCTGCTGGAACTTCATTTCGTATCCTGCCAATGCACGGTAAGCCGGTGCGTAGCTTGGATCTGTAGCAATGGCCTGACTAATTCTTTCTTTAGCCATCTTCCACTGATTGGCCTGCATCCACAGTGTTCCCATACGGGTATAAACAGAGGCTTTATTTTTTGCCAATGGCAGCGCCTTCTCATAAGCGGTCATAGCCTGACCAGCTACCTGCGGATTGTTAGTCAGTTTAAGACGGTAAGCGTCTCCAAGTGTATAATAGTAAGGAGCCGGAATTCCGGATTTCATTGCTCTTTCGACAGCCTTATCAAGATACTGGATGGCCAGGTCGGGGTTACTGTTCTTTTCGAACAGCGTAAGTGCCTGTCCGGCTCTGAAAAGTACTTCAGCATCTTTTTCTTTAGAATCTTTAACGATATTTTGGATTTCGGCAATGGCAGACTTATCTCCCTTTCCGAGTTTAATTGTTGCCAAACCAATTTTGTTCAGATGGCTCTTACTGTCATCCGCAAGACCTTTCCTGAAATTCTGTTCAGCTGCAGCCCAGTCGGGCTCGTTTTGAGTAAGGAAAGTATTTCCAAGATAAAAATAATTCTCGGCTGAGGGTGATTTACTCACCATCTGCTCAAAATTCTGTTTGGCCTGTGCATACTTATGACTGTCTATGCTGGTAATGCCATCCTGAAGAGTCTGACCAAAAGTAAAATTCGCGAAAAAAGCTGCCGCTACTGCGAACACTGCTTTTTGGGATAATTTCATATTATTTTTCATTTAATTATTTTACAAATTATATTTTATTCGGCTAATGTTACACAATATCCATTCCAAAAACGGAAACTGTGCATTAATCGTACATAAGGGCGGAAAAATTAGTACATTTTAACTTCCCTTTGGTAAAGATTATACTT
>CAYXUO010000051.1:0-2637 GCA_964468335.1 uncultured Chryseobacterium sp.
CGGATAATCTCCGGCCGTGTACCCACGACAGTCATTACTTTGAGTTTCTTCATTAAATGGACAATTCGCAAAAATAATATATTTGGGCAAGATAACTAAATAAAATTACAGCAATTATTTAAACTGCACGTAAAACTCAGGCATTTGCTTCATCCAGCTTATAGATTGTGAGTCCCTTAAACTAAGACAAAAAGCATAGGCACGGTCTTTACGCACCAATTTACTAACACTACTTACTGAAGAAACCACCTGTATCTATTTTTGAACTTAATTGGTACACTGGACGCAGTTCTAATAAATCTAAAACCAGAGAATAAATTTTCTGCAGCATTTACCAAACAAATTCTTTCGTTCTGCTACCTAAAACCAGTTTTGTCGGGTACATCTTCTGTTACCAACGGTAAACTGGTTAACAGTTATTCACTTTTGGTTACACCCAGAAAATAACTGATTTTTCTTTAACTGTGATGGATAATTCAGTAAAACAGCCCTGTAAGGTCCTTTAAAGACAAATAAACTTCCGGCAGCAGCGCCCAAAATACCGTGGAGGTCAATCAGTTCTTTTATATCATTCAAAGATCCCGCTCCCCCTAATACCGTCATCGGGATACTTATTCTCTGAGCTACCTCCGAAATCAGGTCCAGATCGTAGCCGCTCATCAACCCATCCCTGTCAATACAATTGATTATAATTTCGCCAGCACCCATATTCTCTGCTTTTTCAGCAAAATCAAATGGTTGGACACCGGTTTTGTTCTTACCGTTGTGGGTGAACACCTCATAATCAGCTTCAGAATTTTTTTTAACATCCATCACAACCACTGTGCTTTGAGAACCGGACCGTTTTGCAATTTCCGTTATAATCGCGGGATTATGAAGCGCTGCGTTTCCTACAGAAACTTTTTCCACGCCCAAACTCAGCACACGCTCGGCCTGCTCGGCAGAGTTGATGCCTCCACCATAGCAGAGTGGCATCATGGATTGTTCAGCCAGTTTTTCAATTAAATGATAATTCGGCTCAATGCCTTGCACTGTCGCATCAATATCGAAAACAGCAAGCTCATCCACTTCCTTCTCGCTAAAGATGCGGACGGCATTTATGGGATCTCCGACATAAGTAGGGTTTTTAAAATTAACTGTTTTCACCAGGCCGTTTTCATGAATCAGCAAACATGGAATTATTCTCGGTCTAAGCATCTTTCAGTTTTGCAAAATTATTTAACAGTGTTGCTCCGTAATGGTGGCTTTTTTCGGGGTGAAACAGAATTCCGTGAATATTCTTCCTCTGGGTGGCACAGGTAAAGGTGTCACCATAATCTGAGGTAGCAAGAATATGGGAGTTGTCATTACAAACAAAATGGTAGGAATGGAGAAAATAAAATAGAGCTTCCTTTTCCAAACCCTCCAACAAAGGATGTGTGCGTGTAGGGAACACCTCATTCCAGCCCATATGCGGCAACTTGGTTCTGTGAGGAATAAGGGATTCATCCATTCTCTTCACTGTACCACCAATCCAACCCAAGCCTTCCAGCTCACCCTCTTCGCTGGAATTGCCCATCATCTGCATACCTACACAAATACCCATCACAGGAACTTCCTGTTCCATCACTAATTTATCCAGCAGGTTACGCATTCCGGATTTATTAAGCTCGTTCATGGCATGGTCAAAATGACCTACACCCGGCAACAGGAGCTTGCGGGCACCCTGCAGTTCCGAAATATTTCTGGCCACTGTAACTGGAACATCCAGACGTCTGTACATATTTACAAATGCATGAATGTTCCCAACTCCATAATCAATAATTGTAATCATCTGAATAAACGCTTTTCCAGGCCCAGTTTCTGCATCATAACAGCACCAAAGTTGATAATCTTTATCTTATTCCTATAATCGTGAAAAGTTCTGTTTTCACCTTCAAATATTTCTCTGAGCTCCTCGGTACTAAGGTCAAGTTTGCACGCAACATACTCAAACTCCTGATTTAAACGGCTGGAGGATAACTCAGTTGTGGAAATACGTTCCAAAGCTGCCTCGCGGGTCATCTGCCCTGTAAGGATAAGGCTGGAAAAGTGGGCGCGCCGCTTCTGAAAACCAAATTTGGACGGAAGCCAGAAATCTTCATAGAACCGGGTAAAACGGGATTCGTGGTGCTTGTGGCGGAACGGCTCCCAGCCAAATTTCTCACTTAATAAATGCTCCGCATCCTTTTTCAGATAAGGAATCATGTCCAGAGGCTTCACCACCTGCATACCTAGGATATACCGGTAATACAGTTTATACTGTAAAATGTCAACCATTGGAAACGTCTTCAATGGCCGTTTGCCGAATTTCGAATGAATATCACGGACCAGGACCGTGTCTATTCCAGGAAATCCGCCCCACTCCTCCGGCTCCCTGCAGCATTCCGTAGAATAATTGCTGCCGGTGATAATATATTTAACGTTGTTCCTGCGTGCAAACCGATAGAGTGCTGAGAAAAATGCATAATCCTGGGGCAAATCCTGATCGGCAATCTGTGATTTAAGAAAAGCGACCTGGAGATCCTTCATTTCTTCCCAGTCTATGACTTCGGTATACAGATCCAGCTCCAGACCATCACATAATTTTTCTATGTTGGAAACCGCCTTATTGGTATT
>CAYXUO010000051.1:2647-14305 GCA_964468335.1 uncultured Chryseobacterium sp.
TCCACCCTGCATCTACATGAAACAGAAGTGGTCTTAGCCCCATAATATCCTTCGCGACATACGCCACATAGGAACTGTCCAGCCCGCCGCTAACGCCAATGATGCAATCAAAGGGTTTTCCCTGGCCTTCTTTTCTAATTTCATCGGCATGCAGCATAAGTTTCTCAAGTCCCCGTTGATCTGTATGCCAACTTGGAAGGATTACTTTCTGGTAATGATGATAATAATCCGACACACCGTTATCATCAAAAACAATGTGCGGATCAGAAGTATCCATTATTGTTTTTGTACATATTTGATATTTTTTGTTGGATTCCATTACCTTTTCTGTCCGTAGCCCTTTCATTTTAAGGGTGATATTGCTGCCCCTAAAATCGGGGATATTAATTTATAATCTTTCTTCCTATAACAACTCATATTTTTATCTTTATATTCAAATAGAGCACCTGTGGATACGGAATCATCTGTATTTACTTTTCAGTTGAAGATCTCTTATTTATTAAGTCCCTGTAAAGCTCTATATATTTGATGAAAGTTTTATTCTTGCTAAATTCAGTAACTGCGATGTAGCGGCAGCGCTCTTTATAATAATTTCTTTTCCGCGCTCTTACAGTTTCTATAGCGTCAATGATACCTTTTACGTCTCCTTTCTCCACCACTATGCCGGTGTCCCGCTGTATAGGCTCCGGACTGCCTCCAGTTCTATAGGTAATGACCGGGGTTCCACAAGCCAGGGCTTCCAGATTAACTGTTGGGAACGTATCATCCAAAGTTGTATTAACAAACACATCTGCTGCTGAATACAGGTCTGCCAGATCACTCACACTTTCCGTACGCTCTATTCCAACAATTCCCGGGGTAAGATTTTTTATCTGGTGTCGGTCCAGACCTACTAAAACCATTGAAAATCTGCTGGGATCTAAACTATTGTAAAGTTGAACAAAATGATCGAGACCCTTTCTCCTGTCCCATGTGCTGGCAACGCCTAAAATCATAAAACGGTTTCCCGAACCATATAAAGAATCAATCTTTTTTCTTGAGGTTTTAGGATAAAATTTACTCAAATCGACACCATTATGGATCACTTTAGCTGGGTAGGCCGCCATAAAAGACTCACTCACTCTTTTCGCAAGCCAGTTGGAAACCGGTACAACCGTCAGATTGTCCAGCGAATTGAAGATTCTTTTTTTATCAGCATAATTATGTGCAGAGCGGTCCAGAAAGAGACTTTTTGGATACTCACCTTTCTGTTCACACGAATAACATCCCGTCTTCCACTTTTCGCATCCTACATATTCAAAGTAAGCGCAGTGACCTGTAAATGCCCAGCAGTCATGAAAAGTCCAGACCACCGGTATCCGGGACTCTTTCAAAAAGGCAAACAGAATCTCAATATTGATAAAATAGCCGTGAAGGTGATGCAAATGTATTACATCCGGTTTGATCTCCTTTATACGTTTGATTAATGCGACGGTAGCAGACCGTGAGCCAAAGCAGTGATTATCAAAAAGGCGTGTTTCCACTCCATGCATGTAGAGGTCTAACTTTGTTCCAATCTTAATAATATGCGAGCTACTCGGATTGTGATTTCGGGCATAAGTAATATAACTTGACCACCCATTTTGGATGGCCTGTTCACCAATCTGCTCTGCGATCCTGCCTACAGATCCACTGTTGACTTCAATACTTATCTGTAGCAGGATGGGCATTACTGTAACGAATTTGAAGAAAGTTTAATGCTCTTAATTTGGAGGATTCCGTTAAAAATCCTGCAACAATAATCTCCTGTAAATTGGGTTAAGCAATTTACATTTCCTTTCACCGGCATTTTGTCCTTTTAATATGGTTAAACGGGCACATATAGCTAAAATATAATTACATATTAACAGAATCTATCACTGGAATATTTTCAAAATACGATCAATATACCGGTCAGCTGTGAAATTGTCTAGGTAATATCGTATTCCGTGCCCGGAGAGGTTATGATACTCACTTGGACGGTCTATCATCTGTTTTACCGCAGCAGCTATTTCATGTGGCGATCGGGGACCTACGAACAGACCATTCTCCTCATTAACCATATCCGGAATGAGACGGTACCTGGTAACCACAGGCACACATCCATATGCCAATGCTTCCAGGACCGATACGGGCTGGCCTTCATTTATATAATAACTGGGCAGCACAAAGAAATGGGCCTCTGCAAAAGCATTAGCCTTTTCATCGTTATATAAACCTTCATAATAGGTCACATTATTCTGGAGGTTATTGTTCTTTATGAAAGCAAAAAAAGCTTCTCTTGCTTTTTCCGCCGAAGGATACGTCTTATCATCTACACCTTCGAGAAATTTTCCTGCAAATACAGCCTGGACATTTCTTTTTTCTTTATTTACAAGTATTTCTAAAGCCTTCAGAACATCCCAGTAGCCCTTAGATTCAATAAGATTACTCAGATAGATTATTTTAACAGGTTCCTGACTGCTGATTACTTTTGGTTTAACTAAATTACTTTTTATCTCCTGGGGAAGACCATTCGGAATTGACAGCACTTTATCCTGATAATTGGGTAAGAAGTCAAACTGCTTTTTCGTGTAGTCGCCTTCTACTATGATTCGATTCACGATAGATAAGGTATGCACTATTCTCTGGCGGAATGATCTGGACTGTGAATTGTAGAATTCCCCGTAATTAGAGCCAAACTGATGTGCGACAATTCTGTGACCAAAGAGGCGGGCAAGGTGGATGAATATATAATCTCTTACAAATCCCACTTTAGACTGCGATGTATTTATATAGACAGGAGTACGGAAATGTCTTAAAAGAACATATATATACCTGAATGTCAAAATAAAATTATCTGCAAGTTTTGTATAACTGAACTGGCCCGAAACCCGTTTGCTTGCAAAATCCACATCCAATGATTTACCAAAATCAACGACAACAGTATCCACATTTTTCTCCTGCAGCTTATCTACCAACAGCTGAAACATCATTGACTGGCCATTAACCAGTTTATTATTCTGGGTAGTGCAGCCCACTAATATTATTTTCTTAAGCATCTTCCTGTTGCTTTATCCATTCCCAAACGTCCATCAAACCCTCATCAATGTCCATCATGGGAACCCAATTTAAATCGTTTTTAATCTTAGTGATACTCAATACATTATAATCACAATCGAAACTCCTGGCCGGACGGGAAACAGTTCTAACCTGCATACCGGCAATGTTACTTATCTTATCAATAATATCCCTAATGCTGAATGGTCTTCCATTGCCTACATTATAAACGTGCGTTTTCGAAGGTAATTGTGGTGCTTCAATACATTTCAGAACCGCCCTCGCTACATCCCCAACGTGCACGAAATCGCGTATCACTTTACCTTCACCATAAAGTTCAATGGAGGATCCGTTAATCAGGGATTTAAATCCAAATCCAATTACGCCCTGCGGTTTGTTTAGGTTTTGATATTTGCCGT
This sequence comes from uncultured Chryseobacterium sp., assembly GCA_964468335.1. GTDB lineage: Bacteria > Bacteroidota > Bacteroidia > Flavobacteriales > Weeksellaceae > Marnyiella. Next base: position 6,124 of record CAYXUO010000051.1, read on the forward strand.
AAACATTGGAAGGTCTGAGTATATAACTTTCAAATGTAGATTTTTGGGTTATAAACTTTATATAATTCTCGGTAACCAGTTTGGAGAGTCCATACTCTGAAATTGGGTTGGTATCATGATCCTCGTGAAACGGTATCGGTTGCGAGGAATTGCCGTAAACTGTTCCACCGGAGGAAAGATAGATAAATTTCTTAAGTATACTATTATCCGCTTTCTGCAGATAAGCAATCACAGGGCTTATGTTGCTGTCAAAATCCAGCTCCAGCGAGGCTTCATGAGTACCCGGGATAAGAGAACTTGCAAGCCAAATAACGCAGCTGGAATCTTTTACTGCCCCATAAATTGCTGCAACATCCTTTACCTGAGCATCCACAGAGTTTACAGTTGCCGGAAAATCTTTCTTTCCGGAATTCCTCCCAACTAAAGTGACATTAAAGCCCAGGGTCAGGAAAAAATCACAAAAATTTTTACCAATGAAACCGTGACCTCCGATAATTGCAATATTTTTCAACAATGTTTATTCTTATTTTGTTACTTGATGGATAGGGCTTACTTTTTCGACTGTATAGGGCCAAAAATATTCTTTACAAGCATATATTCATTGGTAAATTTCTTTAGTTTCATCTCGTCCCCAATAAACTTTGCAATCCCTATTTTAAGCTGATATTCGCGCAGGTAATTCCTGATGATTCTGTGTGAATTCAAATTAAATTTTTCCAGATAGTATTTAAGGGAATTTATCTCGTGGGTGAACGCCCTCTCAGACCATTCAGCCCTTTCTCCTACAAGATGAAGATAATCTATGGATTTGTCATAACATATGTCGTAACGCAGGGCGGCAATTCTTCTGGCCAAATCGGGTTCTTCAAAATATAGGAATATTTTTTCATCAAACAATCCTATACTTTCAACCTTTTTACGGTCTATGAAGAAAAAAGCGCCCGAAAGATAGAAGTACTTCTGCAAAAATATATTAAATCTGTTAGCAAGCTTTGTTATTACTCCAGCAAAGACGTTCTTAAATTCAGGTTTTAGATAGTAGGATAAATTATAACCTCCCAGCTGCTTATAGCCCAACAGTGCAAGATTTCTGTTCTGGAATTTTCTCAACGCGTCAGCGAGAACCTTGCTGCAAAAGCGTACGTCGGGATTCATTATACAGATTATATCGCCTGTACTGCTTCTGATTCCAACGTTATTACCTTGTCCATATCCCAGATTGGCCGGATTATGTATGTACAGTACTCTAACACTACCGGTGAGTGGATGATTTTCCACCAATTTCTTTGTTTCATCAGCATCAGTGCCTGCACTGTTATCCACAAAAATAATCTCAAGTTGGTTGGGATCCACATCAATAAACTGTACAATAGAATCCATGCAGTCCGTAATATGGGACTGTGAATTATAGGTTACAATTATTATTGAAATCTTATTAACCATAATTTATAACTAATCTTAAACCTCTTTCTTGATTTCCTGAACACACTTCCATCAATGTTTTACCATGTTCCCGCGAAATTTGCCCGACTGGTAAGGCATATTAAAATTTTTAAGATAGATTTTCTTCTCCGAATTTAAATTGGTTTTCTCCGAGATTTTTAATTCTCCCACAGGATCACCCCAAATATTATCCAGCACAAGATCCACTGTACCATCTACATCTATCGCTGCGTAAGCATTCTGTTCAAAATGCATGTCGCGCAATGCCAGGTTATCCACTTTGCCGCGGATCTGCAGGCCTGTTTTATTATACTCGAAAATGGAATTATAAATTTTTGAAGAGACAATCCCTAATCCACCATCGGAACCATCCACCAGCATACCCACGTTACAGTGTGCTACCCAAATGTTGTCGAAGGTGGTAGTGGTTGATACTTTACTGCCAATGGTTTCCTTAAAAAGAATCCCGTATCCTGTAGAATTGAAAATTTTGACGTCCTTCACCTGCAGATCCACTGACAATTTAATTGAAATACCGATATCTTTTCCCTTTCCGGAAAGATTCATAATCCTGAGGTTCGTAAGTCTTGAACTTACAGCTCCCTGCAGTTCAATACCACCCTGAGTAAGTGTAAGGTCGCTTATGGTGATATTGCTGTTCATGATCATATCCCTGCCATTTGAACGAAAGCCACCAATATTCGTAAATATAAATCCTGGTTTTCTGGAATGAATAACCGTCGATACGGGTGATTCGCCCTTGACAGTTAAATTACTTGGTAGTACTATTGTACGGTTTATGAGGTATTTACCTGCCGGAAAATAAAGAGTAGTTCCGCCAAGGAGATTTCCGCCGGAAATATCATAACCGCTGTAAATTTTACCCAGAGTCCTCACAGCATTTTCCACAGCCTCACTATCATCTGTTCCTAAGTCATTTCGGTCACCATCGCCCCTGGCTCCAAACCATTTCACATTAACCGGTCCGTTTAACTTACGTCTGTAGTAACTGCCGCTTTCACTTATATATAAAACTCCGTCTGCTTTAGAAGCAGACATTGAGGTTCCATCTGCAAAGATTTTTGTTTCCTCATACAGTGCTGTTTCCAGGGTATACCTGTCTCTCTTTTCAATAATTTTCTGCCCAAAAACAATTTGGAAAAAACAGAAAATAAGCAGGAATTTGAGCTTAGTAAACAATCTGCTGGGGTAGATTATGCCAATCATAATTTCTGGTTTATCCATCGTTGTGACGTGTTTAAAATCCTGACAAAGTTATTACCAGGCCCCGGAAAATATGAGCAACCGGCTAAATTGATGAACAATTTCAATAGATATTAATTAAATAAATATAATCCAGGCTTAGTTATCTGTCCCAAAGCTCAATCATAAATTTCTCACGCTCCGGATTCTTTTTCTTCTCAAAAACACTTTCATAAGGAAAAAAAACTGACTGGTACCGCGCCCGGTTTCTCACATTTAAGTCCATTACCACTTTATATGCCAGGACAAAAAATAAATTAGAGGCAATTATTAAAACCAGCATATTCTTTTTGAATAAAGCTATCTTCAGAGAACCCATGTTGGAGTGAATAAACTCAGATATAACGATGATGTATGGAATGTAAAGATAATTAAGAAATCGGTCAAATCCCACCATTATCTGAGAACTTATGGAAAATACGAGAACTCCTGCAAGCAACCAACTCCTGTTCTGTGCACTTTTGGATAGCTGAAGCATGAACGGTAAAATGAGTATAACCCTTACAAAATAATAAGAAAGTATACCAACAATACTGAATTCCATTTCAGAGTATGTGTCCCCTTTACTTTGCATTCCTTCGGTTATGAAAAAAATCTGGAAAATATTGAAAAGAAAACTTTTAAGAAAAATTAAGGGGAAGCCAATAACTACAGCGAGTATCACAAATTTCCTGCTGAATGTAACGAGTTTAAGAAGTGGCAGAAGAAACAGGATGAAAGCCGAGATATGAAAGAAAAATGCAACTGCAGCAAGCAGGTAATACAGCAGCCACCGGTTATTCTGAAAACTTTTGTAGGCAAGCAAAAAGCAGCAGATCGCCAGTATCTCCCGCTGGATTTCGAAGGTGAAATAAAAGTAGAAGAGAAAAATATACAGGATGAACAATACCGTGTATCGGTATGCAGAATTTTTGCTGATAAACCAGAATATAACACTATTCACTATTACCGCATGAACCAGCTGATAGAAATAATAATCCGGACTCACCGACTTACATGCGGCGACAAACAGTAGGAATAACGGCTGGTAATTCAGCCCGCTATTACTGGAGATAAACTGCATAAAATCACCCAGGTCCGGAAGATACCGAAAATAATTCTCATACATCAGCGAGTCTCCTCCCACCCGGTAGCGCAGCGCGGTCATGGCTGTCATTACCAAAAATACCAGAACATAATAGGCTTTCTTCAGAAAGACATTCTTTCTGTGATCATAGTGAAAAGCGCCGAACATCAGCAGCAGAAAGACAATACTATATACCAGCATTAGAGTTTCCTATTTTTGATTTTATAAATGAATACACCGACAGCGTGTTTTTTTCCCTAACTAAGGTGAGCAACCCAAAGTAAATAACGAAAAATACAACCGAAACACCAGCTAACGCCCATATACTGTACAACTCCCCATAACTTGCTGCAAATGAAAGTGCAAATACGGAAATGCTGACCACGATAATCTTTTTGAGGTTACGGTCCCAAACCGCGGGAAGTAAACCGTTTCTGCGGCAGGCCACATACATGACCGCAACCGCTAACAGTTCAGCAATCACAGAAACAGCTGCCGCTCCATTTTGTTGGTACCTCGAAATTGCAAAGTAATTGATCATGAGACTCACCACCGCTGCTATAATTACGGCGCGCGTGTATACTTTTTCCCGGCTTTGGGGATACAAGATAAGAAAACCCATGTAATATGCCAGACATACAACAATACACAGAGGCGAAAGCAGACGCATCGTGAGCACCGATGCACTGAACCCCGATCCTGCCATAATGCGGATTACAGCATCAGCAAAAACAAAGAAATACACAGAGAAGGGAATGGCAAAAAGCATGATAATATTAAAACTCTTCACCAGGTAGCCTTCATACAGAGCTTTATCATTGTGGTAAAGATAAGAAAGTCTGGGCAGTAACACCGCGCCCAAAATAGTTATAAACGATATCACATAACGGATGAGCTTACTGGCCACGGCATAATAACCTACATTTTCATCCCCAGACAGAAAGCCTATAAGGAATACATCCAGCTGCAGGTATATATTCACAGCCACAGTAGCCATAAAAATGGTAGCCACAGGGCGGAGATGCCGGCGCAGGTTAAGTTCCCGGTATTGAATCCTGTTCCTGATTAACTTCATAAACAGAATAACGAAATTAATGATATTGGCACCAAAATTTAAGATTACCAGAAGTAGGGCATATAAAACGTAATCATCCGGCGACTTGATTAGCATGAAATAGAGCCCGAAAATCGCCAGCCTCACAGTTACATACCTAATGGTGATGAACAGCTGATCCTCCATACCCTGAAAATACCATTCCGCGCCAATATTGCTCAGCAGGATCATCGCGCTCATCACAATCAGTAAGCTTCGGTAATCTGAAAACAGGTCCAACTGGATCACGATGCCGAACAGTACAGTGTAGGAAATAAGAGTAGTGACGGACAGGATAATATAAAGCTCGGCGACCAGTTGATAAAGTTCCCGCGGCTTATCCCGGCAACGTGCTACTTCACGGATCCCATACATTGGAATACCAATGGCAGAGAAAAGCACAAAATACGTGATAATAGCATTTACATACTCCACTTTACCGATACTTTCAGCACCCAGGACCCTTGCCAGATACGGCATGGTAAATATAACTACCATTGCCGCAGACAAAACGCGCAGTAGATTCAGGAAATAGTTTACCTTAATACTTCTGCTTCCTGCCAGACCGGCAATTTTCTGTTTAATCATCTCTGCTTGTTTCTCCCTGCATATATGGCCACCTTTGGGGGTTGCCAACTATAGTAAGGTGCGGTGTTATTCGCTTACAGTCCTGTAATTTTCTGCCACCAGGTTTTGGATTCTGCCGTATATCCGTAACCATATTTATTACCATAGCCAAAGTAGGATTTCTCCACATCGTTAAGCACAAAGGCAACATTCTTAATCTTTTTGGCGTCAATCTGCTTATTGGCAAAATCAATAAGACCTTTCTCAGTATAAGCAGATCTTGTTACGTAAAGTGTGGCATCTGCCATTTCTGCGAAGAGGAAGGTATCTGTTACGAGCATCAGCGGAGCAGTATCCAGAATCACATAATCGTAGTGAGGTTTTACCTGCTCTATAAGCTGCTCATAGCGGCCACTGGACAGCAGTTCGGTGGGATTGGGCGGGATGCTGCCGGAATAAATCACATCACAGTACGGGTTGAAACTGCTTACGTGGATTATATCGCTTAAGGCAGTATCTTCATTATGCAGGAATTCAGTTAAACCAGCAAGCCCCTTCCTCGCCGGATTGTACCGCTGAAGTTGTGGATTCCGGATATCGGACCCAATAATGAGGACTTTATGCTTCGGCGTAGCCAAAGTAAGCGCCAAATTAACAGAGACAAATGTTTTCCCCTCACCTTTTACAGATGAAGAAACGAAAATGATTTTCCCCTTGTCTTTTTTGGGCAGCATAAAATTCATATTGGTAATAATAATCCGGAACGCCTCTGCCATTGGCGAAAGGTCGTTCTGACCCACCAGTTCACTCTGCCCTTTCTCCACTTGTGGAAGTTCACCCAATATAGGTGCATGGGAAAGTTTTTCCAGATCATGTTTAGACCGGATCTTGTTATTCAGGAGCTCACGGATATAAATCATCGCAAAAGGCAGGAGCAGAGCCAATAACAGAGCCACAGCCAGCAGCATAAACTTCTTGGGCGACACCGGTTTCTCTGACGGATAGGCTTTATCTATAATCCTGGCTTTGGGGGCTGTTATGGCCAGGGATATAGCCGCTTCTTCCCTTTTCTCCAACAGCAGAAGGTACAGGTTTTCTTTGGTTTGCTGTTGCCTTTCAATGCTGCGGAAGAGCTTCTCCTGCGCAGGTATCTTGCGTATTTTAGAATTCAGAACATTCTGCTCACCTGCGATCTGATCTCGGCTGGCCTGCAGCGCAGTTCTGGTTTTTACAAGATTATCCATTACCGACGACCTTAGGGCGGTAATCTGACGGTTAAGGTCGGTAATTATTGGATTTTGCGGCGTGGCATTCTCCAACAAGCTGTTACGCTCCAGAACAAGTTGGTTGTACGCCTGAATATTGGCGGAAGCTGTAGGATTGCTAAGGCCAACGCTGGAAGGCAGTGTCTGGTTGCCGGCAAGTCGCGACATATAGGAAATAAGGTCGCTGGTAAGCGCCAACTGCGTTTCGGTTTCCAGCAATCTGGCCCTTGCGCTGGCTGAATTTCCTAAAGTAAGGCTCGCCTCGGTGGGGATGTCAGTTATATTGTTCGCTACCTTAAACTGTTCCTTCTGACTTTCTACTTCACCCAGTTCATTGGCAATAATTCTTATTCGGTCATCAATAAAGTCCTTGGTTTTCTTTGATTCCGAATTTTTGTCATTGATCGCATCATCATTATAGGATTCTACCAGCTTATTGATGATATTCTTTCCTTTGCCCACATGTGGATAGTCCAATGAAAGTTCAACAACAGTTGCATCTTTATCTACCAGATCTATCTGAGTCATCTTCTGGAAGTCATTCACTGTTTTCGCAGTAGGCTTGTATCTTATCTGAAGTTCGCCTATACTATTCTTATTGGCGGCGTCATAATCCGGATTTTTCAGGATCATAATGTTCGCGTACGGAAGACTTATTGTTTTGCCGAAAGTGGATACAATTGATTTTGGCAAATCCTCCGATTCGATTTCAAGTTTGTTGCCTGATATTTTCAGTACAAGCGGCGCATGTCCGGGTTTATTTGTGCTTTTTTCATTGATGAGCCTTACAAGAACGGGTGCCGATTCGCCATACAGTTCGGCTGTGGTAAGTCCGTCCTTGTTCAGAACCACAGTTTGCAGCCCCAGCAAAGTAACAACATCCTGCATAAGCTTCTTGGACTTCAGCACTTCAATTTCATTCTCAATACTGTTGGTACCCATAGACCCCATGCCGCTTAAATCAGAAAGCATTGCCATATCGGCCGAGGGCGACTTCTTGCTGTCTTTTATTAAGACGGTGGATGTTATACTGTAAACAGGGGTAGAAATTTTAATATAAAAGATGGCCAGGGACAGCAGGACAATGGCAGAAAGTACAAACCACCACCATTTCCGGAGGTAGGGCTTAATGATTTCATTGATATTAATCTCCTCAGAAGTCTGCACTTCTGTATTTGATGTGACACTCATGTAATTCAGGCTAAAAAGAGGTTAATTCTTGAATATGGTGATGAAGATGCCCGCCAGGCCGATAAGGGTGCCCGCTATGGCAATATAGGTTCCGGTGTTGGGATCCAGCCTCGCTACCTTTTCTTTGGTGGGGTTGGCCGAAACATATATCACATCACCCTGCTTAAGCTGAAAAAAAGGCGAATTGATGAAATTGGCATCCAGCAGGTTCAGCCTTTCCTCAGTGATAACACCGTTCACACTGCGAACCATCAGTATATCGTCACGCTTTCCATACATAGTCAGATCTCCGGC
>CAYXUO010000052.1:0-14175 GCA_964468335.1 uncultured Chryseobacterium sp.
CTGGCCTCGGAAATTTTTAATGCCAATCCAAAACTTAAAACGGTTTTTGATGAATATCAGCAGAAAGGTTTATTAACTTCAAATCTTGAGAGAAATCAGGAGTTGAAACAATTATTGCTCGAAGAAACTCCCTGGGTTCTGGAAAGTGAGAATGAAACGGAGCAGATGCAGAAACTGGCCCGTCTTTTCGATGCCAATACAATGCGGAACTCCATTCAGACGGATTGGGCAGAACTGAAACAACTGCAGAATCCCGATGGAGGCTTCTCCTGGTATCAGGGTTATCCGAGTTCGTATTATACTTCGCTGTACATCCTTAAAAATTTAGGACGCACCAATGAATGGCTGAAAGGAAACATGACTGATTATCAGGGTTCGGAACAGAAAGAACTGGTTTCAAAACTCATCGGTTATGTAGATCAGGAAGTCAATAAGTATGGGAACATTGACAAAAAATTTGTGGTGAATAATTTCGTGCTGGATTACTTGGATACCCGCAGTTACTGGGAGGCTCAGTATCCGCTGAAAGCCAAAGGAACAGCCCTGAAAAATGCTGTGATTTCAAAAGCCAAGACGGAGAAGATTACTGATTTCACCTTCTTTGGGCTACACCGTCTGGCGTTGTTGTTTGATAAATATGGAATGAAAACGGAGTCGAAGAAATTCCTTACGTATCTAAAGGAAACCTCTACAGAAACCCAAACTCAGGGCGTCTACTGGAAACAGAACCTGAACGATTGGGGTTGGTATTCATCCAAAACGGTGAACCACGCCGGCGCTTTGGAAGCCTTTAACAAGCTTACTCCAAACGATACCGATTTCATTGAGGAAATGAAAATCTGGCTCGTAACCCAGAAGGAAGTCAACTCGTGGGGAAGTTCGCGCGGTACTGCCGAAGTTATTTTTACGATGCTGAATTCCGGAAAATCCTGGACAACTGCAGAAAGTGATAAGGCGACCATTATTTGGGGCGGCAAGGAACTTGTAAACCCGGATACAAAAGCGACGGGTTATGTGAAAACATCTGTAAAGCCTGAACAGATTGACAAGACCTTAGGAACGGTGACGGTGGCTAAACCCGGTCCGGGTATCGTTCAGGGCGGACTGTTCTGGCAGTATTATGAAGATCTTGACAAAATTAAATCGTCCGAATCGTATATTTCCATCACCAAGGAGCTTTACAAAAAAGTGAAGACAGTAAATGGGGAGGAACTTCAGAAAATAACTTCCTCGACACCTCTAAAAGTTGGCGATAAAGTTACCGTAAGAATAATCCTGAACACCGACCGGAATATGGAATTAATCCATCTGAAAGACATGCGCGCTGCCGGATTTGAGCCACTGAACGTCATTTCCGGATATGAGTGGAAAAACGGATTGGGTTATTATCAGTCTACAAAAGATGCATCTACCAATTTCTACATTGAAAATATGCCGAAAGGGAAGTATGTGTTTGAATACGACTATATCTGTAATGCTTCAGGAATCTTCAGCAACGGAATCACGACGCTGCAGAACTATTACGCACCACAGATGAATGCGCATACGATGGGAACGAGAGTTTCAATTGCTGAGTAAATTACTTCGTAAAGTTTTGCACTTTGATAAACTTTAATCATTAAAACCGCTTCAAATTTTTGAGGTGGTTTTTTTGCCTTTTCTAAATCCGTATATTTGAGAAAACTGATCCATGGACAAATTTTTTATCCTTGTCTTTACAATCTCATTTGGTGTATGTAATGCACAGATTCAAACGGCTCCAAGCGAAATTTTCTGGAATAACTTAAAGAAACATTGCGGGAAATCCTACGAAGGGAAAATTACTTCAGGGGCCAAAGAAGGTGATGGCTTTAGCGGCCAGCGTTTGGTGATGCAGGTCTTGAGCTGTGAACCCAACCGGATCAGGATTCCGTTTTATGTAGGCGCCGACCAGTCCAGAACCTGGGATTTATTTAAGAATGAAAAGTCAATATTGAGGCTGAAGCACGATCACCGGCACGCCGACGGTAGTGACGATAAGGTTACGCAATACGGCGGCGAAAATTCAAACCAGGGAATGGAAACCCTACAGATGTTCCCGGCGGATCGGGAAACGGCAAACCGGATTCCTTATGCCTCAACGAACCTATGGTGGATAACTATGGACGAAAAGACCTTCACGTACAATCTCCGAAGGATAGGCAGCGACCGGGTTTTCTCGGTCGAGTTTGACCTGACCAATTCCATCGAATTCAGTAAAAGGCCCTGGGGCTGGAAAGACTGATTATTGGTGAGTGATTTTTGAACCACCACAACTTTTATTTTAAGTAAAAACCGTTTCACATTTGATTCGGTTTTTGCGGTAAAAATGTTTATTTTTGCACACGTTCAGATCAAGCGGCCCCATAGTTTAATGGATAGAATTGAAGATTCCGGTTCTTCAGGTTGAGGTTCGATTCCTCATGGGGCTACAAACCACCCGATTTAGGGTGGTTTTTTTGTTTTTTTTCAAAACAGTATAAAATTTCATTGCCCTCTTTGTAAGATATCGCTGCTATTGTGACAGACTTTTTCTGTAAATCAGCTCGTATAAGGAACCAATAAACCCCGGTGTAACGGGGTTTATAATCTGCTGTTTTTAGTTGATTTCTTCGATTTCAATTTCAGGGACCGGAATAATGAGCAACTGGCCTACAAGGTCGCATATATGATACGAATCTGAAGAGTATTCATTATCAGCGGCGGAATTGTAGATCCGATCGGTGTTGAACTTCTTATATTTCAGTTTCACCTCTTCACGGTTGCAGCTGCTGATCATTTCAAATGAATTGGAAAGTACCAGATCTTTTGTTGAACAGTTTTCCATCGGAAAGACAAGTCCCACGTAACCGGCCGGAATTTCGAAATACCTGTTAGTGCCGTAAACGATATTTCCGTAATTATCGTCCACAGAGGTGGCAGCATAGAGATTAACTACAGTGGCCCCGTTTTGTGAAACGGTAAGGGCGGGAGTCGCGATTTTGGGGTCGACAATTTTCGACCTTACTTTAAATTTAATTTCTGTGTTCATTGTGTGTTTTTATTCCTACTAATTTAATCCAAAAAATTTACATATTTCACACAGTCCCTTATTAATTTACTGCATTATCCTCAGACTACGCTTAGCTTTACGGATTTTATGTATCTAAGGGGTTTTTCAATCTTTTGATGAAAAATGCAAATACTGCCGGACTGAATTTCAAGCCTATTCGGACTCCTTTCTCCAAAAGCCCGTATGAAGTTATCATTTGAGATGACACTCACATTATTATTGAAATAACCTTAAAAAAAAGACGCCCCGGATTCCCGGGGCGCAGTGTTTTGGATACGGACTTGTCCGTGTTATCATAAAGATATTCTAATAGTGACCTTTCTCCACATAATGTGCGGCAATCTTTTCAGTGAGCGCAATTACGTTAGGCTGGTTGGTGTACTTGGTGAATCTTCTCAGACCAGACAGCATCATACGCTGCTCATCGCCTTCAGCAAACGATACAATGCCTTCCTTAGCTGCCATTATTATCTTCTCAACTGCTTTATAGAGGTTAAGCTGAGCCATGGCCACTTCTACAGAATCAGCTCCGAAATTTTTCTCAGCCCTCAGCACTGCCGACTCGGCCATATAGATCTGGTTGAGGATTTCGGAAGCGTTTAGAAGAAGATGCTGCTGCTTTTCAATATCCATCATATACTTCTGCAGTGCAGCACCGGAAACCATAAGGAACACTTTCTTCAGATTCGCAATGACCGCTTTTTCTTCGCTCAGCAGTTCAGAATAGTCAGGTACTTCAAAAGACGGGATTCCCATAAGCTCCTTACTGATGGCCATGGCCGGTGTCATAAGATCAAGCTGACCTTTCATGGCGCGCTTGATAAGCATGCCAACGGCCAGAAGCCTGTTGATCTCGTTTGTACCTTCGTAAATCCTGGAAATACGCGAATCTCTCCAGGCCGCTTCCATAGGAGCGTCTTCACTGAAACCCATTCCGCCGTAAATCTGTATCCCCTCATCAGCTGTGTGCTGTGTCAGATCGGACACGAAAACTTTAAGGATTGAGGCTTCAACTGCAAATTCCTCCACGCCCTTCAATTCTGCTTCTTGGTGGTCCATTCCGCCAGCTATTAATTCATCAATCTTGTCCTGTACGTCCTTTGCAGCTCTGTAGGATCCTGCCTCCGCAACAAAGATTCCAGTAGCCATTTCGGCAATTTTCTTTCTTACCGCTCCAAAAGTTGAAATGGCTACGCCAAACTGTTTTCTCTCATTGGCGTATCGTACTGAATGTTCCAGAATTCTTCTCTGACCGTCCAGGTTGGCGGCTGCCAGTTTAATGCGGCCAACGTTCAGGGCATTCAGTGCGATCTTGAAACCGTTGTTTCTCTCACCTAAAAGGTTATCAGCAGGCACTTTCATGTCATTAAAGAACACCTGACGGGTAGAGGAGGAGCGGATCCCAAGTTTGTGCTCTTCTTCGCCAAAACTCAGACCTTCGGTGCCGGTTTTTTCTACAATAAAAGCTGTAATGTTCTTATCATCATCAATTTTTGCAAACACGATGAAAATCTCGGCAAATCCTGCATTTGAAATCCACATTTTCTGTCCGTTGATGATGTAGTGTGTACCGTCTTCAGCAAGTTTGGCTCTGGTCTTGCCGGAGTTTGCATCCGATCCCGCATCGGGTTCTGTAAGACAGTAGGCGCCAAATTTTGTACCTGTAGCAAGGTCCGGCAGATATTTTTGCTTCTGTTCTTCGGTACCGTACAGCAGAATAGGCAGTGTACCGATTCCGGTATGTGCACCGAAGGCCGTGGCCAGTGATCCGTTGCCTCCCGATAGGAAATCGCAGGTAAGCATTGTGGTCACGAAGCCCATACCGAGACCGCCATACTGCTCGGGTACGGTAACTCCAAGGAAGCCCATCTCACCCATCTGCTTCATTTTTTCTTCAGTCAGGGCGTAGTCTTTCTTTTCGAAGCGTTCGTGGTGCGGCACCACTTCTCTGTCTATAAATTCCTTCGCGGAGTCGCGTAACATTTTTTGTTCGTCAGTTAGTTCTTCAAGTGTGAAGATATCATTAGCAGGAGTTTCCGTAATCAGGAAATCGCCGCCGATCAGTGTTTTTTTGGTTGAGTTCATAACTTCAATATTAAATTTTAAATTTTGGATTTTGGATTTTTAATTATTTGGTTCGTTGTTTTTCCTGAAGTGTTTTAACAATTGAGGTAAGGATTTTCACAATGGCGTCAATTTCAGATTTGTAAGGCTGCGCATCAAAGTTCACCAGTTCGGATCGGCATAAAAGTTCGATCCAATATTTTGTTTCTCTTGCTTCTTTACTTGCCAACGACATCTTGTACAAGAAGTCTTTTTCAGAAAATCCTCCTAAGGCTTCCTGAACGTTGGCACCAATTGAAGTTCCGCTTCTTAATAATTGTTTGGAAAGAACGTATTCATTTTGAAGTCTGCAGATTTTGTATAATTCTATGGTCATCAACGCGAAGTTGAAAGTTTTATCCCTTATCAAGTTATCCCTCTGCATAATTCAAAATTTATAATTCAAAATCCAAAATCATTAAAGCAGTTCAAATATACTCGCAGCGCCCTGGCCTGTTCCTACGCACATAGTAACCATTCCGTATTTGTTGCCGCGTTTGTGCATTTCGTCCAGCAGCTGAACGGTAAGTTTGGTTCCTGTGCAGCCCAGTGGATGCCCAAGTGCAATGGCGCCACCATTCACATTCAGGATTTCGGGATTGAGGTCCAGTTCTTTTTTGATGGCTACCGACTGGGAGGCGAAAGCTTCGTTCAGCTCGATCAGTTCAATGTCTTTCAGTTCCAAACCTGCCTGCTTAAGCGCTTTCGGGATAGCATAAACCGGTCCCATACCCATGATTCTGGGTTCTAAACCTGCAGCGGCATACGCAACCAATCTGGCTTCAGGTTCAAGACCTAATTCCTTAACCATATCTTCCGACATTACGATCACGAAAGCAGCACCGTCACTCATTTGAGATGAGTTTCCCGCCGTCACTGAACCGCCGTTGGCAAATACCGGACGCAGTTTTGCCAGCCCTTCCAGAGAGGTGTCTTTCCTGGGACCCTCATCCAATGAGAAATCGAATTTTTTGGTCTGCATTTTCTGGTTTTCATCCAGGAAATTATATTCCACAGGAATGGAGACAATCTGATTCGCAAACCGTCCTTCTTCATTTGCTTTTAAAGCTTTCATGTGAGATTCGTAAGCAAAAAGATCCTGCTCCTCACGCGAAATCTTGTACTGATTGGCTACCTCTTCCGCGGTGTAACCCATTCCCCAATAATAATCAGGATTGGATTTCGCGATATCCGTTTCCGGCACAGGTTTATAACCACCCATCGGGATGTAACTCATGGATTCGGTACCACCGGCGATGATACAGTCGGCCATACCGGCCTGAATCTTCGCGGAGGCGATTGCAATTGCTTCACTACCAGACGCACAGTACCTGTTTACAGTAACTCCGGGGACTTTATCGGTGTTCAATCCCATTAGGGAAATCAAACGGGCGACATTAAGTCCCTGTTCTGCCTCAGGCATCGCATTGCCAACGATAAGGTCATCAACTCTGTCTTTGTCAAGTTGCGGCACAGCGGCCATCAGTTTTTCAATAACCGTAGCGGCCATCACATCGGGACGCGTGAAACGAAGAGAACCTTTCGGCGCCTTTCCAACGGCTGTTCTGAATCCTTTTATTATGTATGCTTGTTTCATTTTTTTTGTTTTAGATGTTAGAAATGAGAGGTTAGAAGTTAGAATTCTAACCATTCATTAAGCTAGTTTTGAATTTGTAAATCATCTTTTGAATTTCCATTAAAACATTTAGTAAAGGCTGAATTTCTACCTCGCGTTTGAAATTTAATTCAACTAATAAAAGCAATTGAGTTTCTAACTCATAGCTTGAACCATTTGCAATACCTAAAAATTGATAAAATTCTTTAGGATTATTTCTTCCCGCTCCTTCAGCGATATTAGAAGGGATTGAAACAGCAGATCTTCTAATTTGCGAAACCAACCCATAGTTCTCTGTAGCCGTTATATTTTCAGTTAATAAATAAATATCTTTAACTAAAACCATTGACTTTTGCCAAATAAGTAAATCCCGTAATCTGTGTGTTTTCATCTAACTTCTAATTTCTAATGTCTAACTTCTAGTTCCTTAGCGGTTTACCCTTCTGCAGCATGTACTGTATTCTTTCCAGGGTTTTTCTTTCGCCGCAAAGCTGAAGGAAGGTTTCTCTTTCGAGGTTGAGTAAATACTGTTCGGTTACGACGGTTGGTTCTGAGAGGTTTCCGCCAACGAGGACGTTTGCAAGTTTATCGGCGATCAGTTTGTCGTGTTCCGAAATATACTTTCCGGTAAGCATCTGATCGGTGCCCACTAAGAACATTCCCAGGGCATCTTTGCCTAAAACCTGCACTTTCTGTTCAATAGGTTGGGTGTATCCGTGTTCAGCTAAACTTAAAGCGAGCATCTTGGCGGTTTTAATCTGGCGGTTTTTGTCGACAACCACGATGTCCTTATGCTCCTCCAGGATGCCCATGGCGTATGCCTCGTAAGCCGATGTAGCCACTTTACCCATCGCGATATTCATAAACATATCCCGAAGTCTGTTGTTTTTTACATCGTCTTTCTGGAATTCGCGTGAAGTCCTGATGGCAAACTCTTTTGTTCCGCCACCACCCGGAATTACACCAACGCCGGTTTCAACCAGTCCGATATAAGTTTCGGCAGCTGCAACTACACGGTCGGCATGCATCGTCATCTCGCAACCACCGCCTAAAGTCATTCCGTGAGGTGCAACAATTACGGGAATTGAGGAGTATCGAACCCGCATCATTGATTTCTGGAAATAGGCAATCGCCATATTGAGGTCATCCCAATCCTGCTCGATGGCCATCATCAGGATCATAGCAAGGTTGGCTCCTACAGAGAAATTCGCACCCTGGTTTCCAATCACTAAACCATCGTATTCCTTTTCGGCAAGATCAATGGCTCTGTTTAAACCATCTAAAACTTCACCGCCAAGCGAATTCATCTTGGAACGGATTTCGAAATTGATGATACCGTCACCCAAATCCTGGATTGCAGAACCAGAATTGCTCCAGAGCGTTTTGTTTTTTCTGATATTGTCGAGGATGATAAAGGATTCTTTACCGGGAGTATTCAGATAGTTTCCGGAATTTTTGTCGAAGTAAGTGCTTTGGCCTTCCTCATTCACTTTATAGAAAGAATCCACATTTTTCACCCAGCCGGATACTTCGTAACCTGCAGCAGCTGCGAGCTCGATTCCTTTTTGTACACCTACCGCGTCCCAGATTTCAAAAGGTCCATTTTCCCAACCGAAACCGGCGCGCATCGCGTCATCAATTTTGTAAACTTCATCGGAAATCTCAGGAACTTTATGCGAAACGTAACCGAACAGCGCACCAAGGGATTTTCTGTACAGTTCACCCGCTTTGTCTTTTCCTTCAATTAAAACTTTGAAACGGTCAATAGGTTTATCAATGTTTTTGGTAAGCTCTAGCGTGGGGAAGCTGGTCTTTTCCTGAAGTTCATACTCCATGGTTTCGAGGTTCAGGCCATGAATCTCAGACTTGCCTTCCGCATTTTTTATCTTTTTGTAAAAGCCTTGTTCGGATTTCGAACCAAGCCACTTATTGTCTACCATCTTCTGGATATACTCCGGCAGTTTGAATACATCGTTAGAATTGGAAGCTTCAGTACCGCTGGCGCTCACACCGTTGGCTACCATTACCAGAGTATCAAGACCAACTACATCGGCCGTCCTGAATGTGGCTGACTTTGGCCTTCCGATCACCGGTCCGGTAAGTTTATCAATATCAGTTACAGAAAGTCCAAGTCCTTTTACTTCGTGAAGAAGGTTCATCATGGAGAATACACCAATTCTGTTGGCGATGAACGCGGGTGTATCCTTGGCAAGTACAGTTGTTTTACCCAGGAATTTTGCCCCGAAATCCATATAGAATTTCACAATTTCCGGGTCGGTATCCGGTGTAGGGATCACTTCCAGAAGCGGAAGATATCTTACAGGGTTGAAAAAATGGGTTCCTGCAAAGTGCTTTTTGAAATCCTCACTTCTGCCTTCCACCAAATGATGGATCGGAATACCAGATGTATTGGAAGATATCAAAGAGCCCGGCTTTCGGAACTGTTCAATCTTTTCGTAAACAGATTTCTTGATGTCCAGCCTTTCCACTACGACTTCAATAATCCAGTCTGTATTCTTAATTTTCTGAAGGTCATCATCAAAATTACCAACCGTAATCCTGTCTGCAAACTTTGGTGAATAGAGAAGTGCCGGACTGGCTTTTTTAAGTTTCTCAAAATTTTCCGTGGCAATCCTGTTCCTGACAGACTTGTCATCTTTAGTCAGGCCTTTCTTTTGCTCGGCTTCACTCAGTTCAAAAGGTATGATATCCAGCAGCAGCACCTGTACGCCAATATTGGCGAAATGTGCTGCGATACCGGAACCCATGATACCTGAGCCCAGAACCGTCACATGTTTGATTCTTCTTTTCATATTTTATATATTTTGTGTTGATACCTTTTGTCCAATACTGTATACACAGTTTATTTTTTATTGTTCAGATTGTTGGCGATCATCAGGATGTCACTCATCACCTCCTTAAAAATGTCAATCTTCTCCGGTGAAATTTTATCCATCACCGCTTTATTGAAATTCACTACTGCTTCCTTGGACAGGTTACGGCTGTTCAGTCCTTTTTCGGTGAGCTTTATAATGACCTCCCTTTTGTCATTGGTGGTTTTTTCCTTGTAGATATATCCGTTGTCCTCCAGTAGCTTAATAATTCTTGTCAAGGAAGTAGGTTCAATGGCCATCTTCGGCCCCAGATTGGTGCTTCTGGTACCTTCCTTTGGGTCAATTTTAAGAAGTGTAAGAGCCTGCACGGCCGTCGCATCGTGATCATGAGCCAGTTCCGAATACATTTTCGAAACTGCCAGCCAGGTAGATTTGAGAATGAGATCTACATTTTCTACTTTTTCAATATTCTTGTTTTCCATATCTGCCTATAAGTGGTTTACACAAATATAGAAAAAATATACTATGCATGCATAGTATATTTAGAACAAATACGTATTTAGTTGTAAATCAACAGTTTATTTCTTATGATTGACATACAAAAACGATGAAATTAGGGGGAAATATGGAGTTTGCTATATGAAATCAGCTGTATTTATCTACAAAAAGTGCTATGTCTCTAAACGATGTGAATTTTTTTTGTTGATTTCCTATTGTTAAAGACCAAAATGAATCAAAATATTCAAATGTAAAAATGGAAAGGTCTTTTGCAAAGTTCTTCTGAAGGTAGGAGTACAGCATTTCCTTTTCGAGCGGGGGTGCCGTTATGTGGGGTGGAACAAACCCTGAGCTCATATTAAAAAGCTGCGGATTAAGAAGTTCATCATGTTTCAAAAGGAGTTCTTCAGCAATGCCGGAGTCCATACGGCCTGAATTCACCAGCCACATCTTATCGGCGAATTCTTTGGCAAGACGCCAGTCGTGTGAAGAAAAAAGGATCAGTTTATTTTGCATCCGCGCCAGATTACGGAGCAGTTTCAGGATGATGATCTTATTTTCCTCGTCCAGATGCGTAGTTGGTTCATCCAGGATAATCATTGGTGAATTTTGTGCCAGAGCCCGACCTATAAAAGCTTTCTGCAGGTTACCATCCGATAATTTCTGCAAAGGAAAATTCGTATACTGAGAAAGGTTTAGGCTTTCAATAATCTCTTCCACCTCAATCTTATCTTCTTTTGTTAATTCAAAATAATAGGGATAGTGAATGTATTTGCCAAAACCAATAAGGTCTGAAAGAGTGAAGTTGGCAGGAACGCGCGATTTGGAAAAGACAACTGCAATCTTTTTGGCCAGTTCGTGGTTGGAGAATGATTTTACACTTTTTTGATCCAGCAGGATATCTCCGGAAAGTAAAGGTAACTGATTTAGGATGCTTTTAATGAGTGTGGTTTTGCCCACACCGTTATTCCCTACAAGCAGGCAGATCTCGCCAAGATCCAAACCGGTACTGATTCCTTCTATTAAAGGGGTTTTATAACCGATTGTACTGTGTTTTATTTCCAGGAACATTTTCTACCGTCTTTACTCATTAGTTCAAACTGCCATTTTCTTGTTCATCAGCATCATTAAAATTACGGGTATTCCAAACAGTGACGTGATTACATTGAGCGGAAATAAAGAGAGTTCCGAAGCAATTGAAAACACTTCCATAATGAGGATGCCCAGAATCATATTCAGGATCCACTGCTGCCATAGTTGCGAAGGATTGAAAATCATCCTACTGAAATGCGGAACTACGATACCAATAAAAAGTATGGGCCCTAAAAAGGCGGTAACCGATGCCGAAAGCAGGGAAGAAGCTATGATTATCAGTAGTTTAAGCTGTTTAAGGTTCACGCCGAAACTTTTTGCATAAGCAGTGCCCAGTGTATTGCCTATCAGTGGCTTTATGGACTTAAAACTCAAAAATAGTCCGATGGCTGCAATTCCTGCAAGAACCCAAAGTTGTTGCGTTGAGACCTGGCTGTTGGCACCAAAACTCCACAGGATATAGCTTTTCAGGCTTTCATTTTCGGCATAGAGCTGAAGTACAGAAACGATGGCACCGGCCAGCGCTGAAATCAGGAATCCAAAAATGATGAGAAAGGATTTGTCCGTAAACCGCGTGGAAAAAGCCAAAAGAACCAGCATCAGAAGGAGGCTGCCTGCAATTGCGGAAATACTTATGAAACTGTTTTGCAGTAAATCCGGAATTTGGTAATCTCTTGAAAGAAAAATGTAGAAAGCTACACTTAAACTCGCCACGGAGGTAATTCCCAGCACGGAAGGTCCAGCGAGCGGGTTTTGGAAATACTCCTGTAATAGAAAGCCCGATGTTGGAATGGAAATACCCGCCAGAAGCATTGCCAGCATCCTGTTTACACGCAGCTGTGCAATCTGTGAATGGTCTGCATCTGAATTTACAAAGTCTGAAAATCTGAGATCAATATAGCCTATGTTCAGGTTGATCACTGCGGCAATAAGGATGCCCGCAATTATAATGATGCAAAGGTTTCGGAAACTCATCATATATTTGAAAAGAAATCCGGGCCACTGGATAATTTGCCCGGAATCTTTTTATTTAAATGAACTGATCTTTGCGTCCAGCTGTTCCTTGGTCATCATGCTCATATATTCATCGGTTTGGCCGCGCTTGCGCATAAAGGTAAAAGGGATTCCGCTGCCGTCCCAGTTCTTGAAATTATTGCTGAAAAAATCCTCCTGAAGCAGGCTGCCGTCCAGCAGAACAACATTCTCGGTAAGGCCGTTTACTTCAGCAAAATTCTTAACATCTGTAGGCCAGTCTGTTTTCTGGTCCAGACTTACAAAGGTGAATTTTACGGGCTGACCTTTAAGTTCCTGCATCTTCTCTTTAAAATGAGGCATCTCTCTCATGCAGGGTGCACACCAGGTGGCGAAAAAATTGGTCACGTAAAGTGTGTCGTTATCTTTTTCAGCCAGGAAGTCTGAGATTTGGGCTGGTGAATATTCCACTGCTTCATATACCAAAACCGGTTCGTTGGTCTCCGGCACTGGAACACTGTCTGCCGAAAAATCTATATTCTCTGCCGCTGTCTCTTTTTTATTACATGAGGAAAAGGCAACTGCCAAACCAACCATCACAACTAACTTCTTCATAATTTTTTACTATTTTTGGATATAGAATATGGAAAACCACTCAGCTTACGCCAGGCACCATGATTTTCACCGGCTAAAAATAAAGAAAAAGCAGCAACTGACCAATTCTGTCTTTGCGCTGGAGTTTGAAGTACCGGATCATCTGAAGGAAAATTTCCGGTATCAATCCGGTCAGTATGTAGCCCTAAAGTACCGCCATAGCGGCCAAACTTATATCAATGACTTTTCTATGACTTCTGCTCCGCACGAGGCAGATCTGTCCCTGGGGATAAAAATAAATTCTGATGAGAGTTCCACCAAAAATCTTTTTGAACAGTATTCAGTTGGCGACATGATGGAAGTCTCCGAACCTATGGGAAGGTTTACCCTGGGTTCCAAGCCCCACGAGTTCCGTACTATTATCGGTTTCGCAGGCGGAATTGGTATTACGCCCTTACTCAGCCACTTCAAGAATATCCTTCATACGGAACCGCGTACGCGTCTTTTCCTGTTTTACGGCAACCGGCGGTCCGAGGAAATCGCTTTTCGTGACGAACTGGATGCACTGGCGAAGAAAAATGCGAACAGGCTTCAGGTCTATTATTTCTTTTCGCAGGAGGAGACGGCCGACAACCTTTTTAAAGGCCGCCTGGACGAACATAGACTCAAACTCATCATTAACCAAATCCTTCATCTGGACGATACCGACGAGGAAAGTACCATTTGGGATGCTGTGGATGAAGTCCTGATTTGCGGAAAAGGTGAGATGATTAAGGCACTTGCCAACGCATGCTACAATAACGGAATTCAAAAAAGAAATATTCATTTTGAACTCTTTGAGGAATATAATGAGGACATTTATCCGCAGGAAAAGGAATTTCCGCTGGTGGAGGATATCCATGTGCAGTTTCAGATGAACCGTCGGGACTATGCCACAACACTTAATGATAACCGCATCCGGATATTGCAGCAACTGCTTATCCAGGGATTTCCGGTTCCGTATTCCTGCAAATCCGGCATCTGCGGCACATGTATATGTACGCTGAAGGAAGGCGAGGTGGATTTGCTTGAAAATGAGTATCTGACTGAGAAGGAAGAGCAGTCCGGTAAAATCCTGGCATGTATGGCCGTTCCGCTCAGCAGGAAAATTGTGCTTAATTTCGACATTGAATCAATATCACCCTAGAATATATTGGCCGCTTGAATCGAATCCTGAACATACTGCGAACATTTTTCTCCCTTATTGAGATTGGGGTACTACTGATGATATTGGCTAATATCTGGGTATTTTCGGTGACAAACGGAAGAACGTACACCAAGATTTCAAAGGTTCCGCCACGTGAGACGGCACTGGTACTGGGAACATCGCCGAAGATGAGATCCGGCGCCGGAAATCC
>CAYXUO010000053.1:0-13961 GCA_964468335.1 uncultured Chryseobacterium sp.
AGCGACAGACTGTGGTTCCTGGCACTTTTCACCGGCAAGAGACCTAAGCGCCCCGTCAATACCAATCTGTTACGGCGATGGGCACTGGAATTAACACAGCTTCCGGAATGGCTTTTTGTGGAGGCCTACTCTTCCGTAGGTGACCTTGGCGAAACACTTTCACTGATTCTTCCCAATCCAGCAGAAACCATTGAGAAATCTCTTACGCAATGGATGGTGGAACTCATTGCGCTCAAAGATTTTACGGAGGAAGAGAAAAGGACCTACGTAATTGAATCCTGGAACGGACTGAACCATTTGGAACGCTTTATTTTCAACAAATTGATCGGCGGAAGTTTCCGTATTGGAGTTTCAAAAAAACTGCTTATCAACGCGTTGGCGAAATATTCGGGCATTGAAGCGAATATTTTGATGCACAGCATTATGGGCAAATGGAATATTGATGAAGTGGATTTTGAAAATCTGATTCAGGGGACGGATATTAATCCCGACGAATCCAAACCCTACCCTTTCTGCCTGGCCTATCCGCTTGAAAAAGAGCCCGCAGAATTGGGCGGGCGTGACAGCTGGCAGGCAGAATACAAATGGGATGGGATCCGCGGTCAGTTTATCAAACGGAATGACGAGGTATTTATCTGGTCCCGTGGTGAGGAACTGGTGACTGAACAGTTTCCGGAGATTGTATCTGCCCTACAGAAAATGTCCGGAAACTTTGTTATTGATGGAGAAATTTTAGTAGTGAAAGATGATAAAGTCCTTAACTTCAACGAACTGCAAAAGCGGCTCAACAGAAAAACCATTTCAAAGAAAATGCTTGAAGAACTGCCGGTTCAAATCTTTGTATACGACATTTTGGAACTGGAAAATGAAGACCTGCGTGAAAAACCTTTGGTGGACAGACGCGTTTTGCTGGAAGGCCTTATAATAAACAGTCCTACGTCCCACATCCAGCTTTCTGAGGTAGTGGATGCCGCGACCTGGGAAGAACTGGCCGAGGTCCGTGAAAATTCCAGGGATAATAATTCTGAAGGTTTGATGCTGAAGGAAAAGGAATCACATTACCACGCCGGGCGTAAAAAAGGAGATTGGTGGAAATGGAAAGTGAGTCCGCTCACCATTGATGCGGTTCTGATTTATGCTCAAAAGGGTTCCGGAAGGCGCAGCAGCTACTACACCGATTATACGTTTGGTGTGAAGAGCGGAGATTCAATAGTTACCATTGCTAAGGCATATTCGGGTTTGACAGACAAAGAAATCATGGAAGTTTCAAAATTTGTTAACAAAAATGCAGTTGAAAAATTCGGCCCGGTACGTACAGTTAAGGCCGAACTTGTTTTTGAAATCGCCTTTGAGGGAATTGGGTTCAGCAACAGGCATAAAAGCGGGGTTGCACTTAGGTTTCCGAGGATTGTCCGCTGGCGGCGCGATAAAACAGTAGAGGAAATTAACGATATTGAAGAGATCAAAAAACTGATCACATAATTGCAATCGGAAAAATAGATGACAGAAAAATTCAGGAACAGCGACGGTTACCAGATTATAAAACGCTGGATGGAAACCCGTGGCATGGAACCGTTCACCTTTCAGGCAGAAACCTGGCAGAAATACTCGCAAAAGTATTCGGGTATGGTAGTGGCGCCTACAGGTTTTGGAAAGACCTTTTCCGCATTTCTGGCCGTTGTAATTGATTTTATGAACCGTCCGGATCAGTACCAGTCCGGCATGAAGCTCCTGTGGATTACTCCTTTGCGTGCCCTGGCCAAAGATATTGCCAAGGCAATGACAGAGGCTCTGGAAGATATCGGGCTGGATTGGGAAGTGGACGTACGGAATGGAGACACGCCAAAAGACGTACGCGCCCGGCAGACAAAAAAAATGCCCGATGTGCTCATTATCACTCCTGAAAGTCTGCACCTGCTTTTAGCTCAGAAAAATCATCCCAATTTTTTCAAAAACCTCAACTGCATCGTAGTGGACGAGTGGCATGAACTTCTGAGTTCAAAACGTGGTGTAATGACTGAGCTGGCGCTTAGCCGCATTACAGGTTACAGTCCAAAACTTAGGATTTGGGGGATTACGGCAACAATCGGCAACCTGGATCAGGCTATGGAGGTGCTTATACCCTACGACCTGAAAAAAACCAAAGTAGTGGCCCGCGAAAAAAAGAAAATCGAAATCCATTCAGTTTTTCCGGATGATGTGGAGGTACTTCCATGGGCAGGTCACCTGGGAACAAAACTCGTGGATAAGATCATCCCAATCATTCTCGCAAGTAAAACTACACTGATCTTTACCAATACCCGCAGCCAGGCAGAAATGTGGTATCAGGTATTGCTTTCAGCCCATCCGGAATTTGCAGGACAACTGGCTATCCATCACAGTTCCGTGGACCGTGATATCCGTATCTGGATAGAGGAAAATCTCTCGTCAGGCTATCTGAAAGCGGCGATTTCCACATCTTCTCTGGATTTAGGAGTAGACTTTAAGCCGGTGGACACCGTAGTACAGATTGGTTCCAGTAAAGGGATTGCTCGTTTTCTGCAGCGTGCTGGCCGCAGCGGCCACTCTCCTTTCGAGACTTCGAAAATCTACTTCGTTCCCACACATTCGCTTGAACTGATCGAAGTAGCTGCCCTGAAGGAGGCTGTCAAACAAAAGCAGGTAGAACCGCGTGAACCTTTGGTGCTCTGCTATGATGTCCTGATTCAATATGTAATGACGCTGGCGGTGGGCACAGGTTTTGAAGAAAAAGATACCTACCGTCAGATTTCGCAGACGCATGCTTTCCGGGAATTCAGTCCGGAACAATGGTTGTGGCTCCTCTCCTTCATCACCGTAGGCGGAAAACTTAAAAACTATGAGGAATACCATAAGGTGGTCATTCAGGATGGCCTGTATAAGGTGATTTCGAGACGGATTGCCATGCTACACCGGATAAATATTGGCGCAATCGTGAGCGACTCGATGATGAAGGTTAAGTTTTTTGGAGGCGGCTATATCGGCATGATTGAAGAATATTTCATTTCGAAACTCAACAAAAACGATAAATTCGTGTTGGCTGGCCGTGTTTTGGAGGTTTCGCACATCAAAGAAATGACGGTGTATGTTAAAAATTCATCCGGCAAAGCAATTGTTCCAAGTTATTTGGGTGGCAGGCTGCCTTTGTCCTCTTACTTAAGTGGATTTCTGCGGGAAAAACTGTCCGAATCACTGAATGCAAAATCGTCAGAAAAGGAACTTACTTTTCTGCATCCTTTGCTGGTTAGTCAGCAGGAGAACTCACACATTCCCAATGAGCATGAATTTCTTGTTGAAAAAATAAAGACCCGCGAAGGTTTCCACCTCTTCATGTATCCTTTTGAAGGCCGGCTGATGCACGAGATCATGAGCGCTTTGGTTGCCTACAGGATTTCCAGAAAATCGCCGATATCCTTCTCCATGGCCATGAATGATTACGGCTTTGAACTTTTTTCAAAGCTGGAAATTCCTGTGGATGAAAACAACATTCATGATATTCTCAGCAAAGAAAACCTCATTCAGGACGTCCTCAGTTCCGTAAACTCGACTGAGATGGCGAGACGGAAATTTCGCGACATCGCAGTGATTT
This sequence comes from uncultured Chryseobacterium sp., assembly GCA_964468335.1. Lineage (GTDB taxonomy): Bacteria > Bacteroidota > Bacteroidia > Flavobacteriales > Weeksellaceae > Marnyiella. Next base: position 3,608 of record CAYXUO010000053.1, read on the forward strand.
CCGGAATGGTGATCCGTAATTATCCCGGACAGCAGAAGAACAACAAGAACCTGCAGGCCTCTGCCGGATTGATCTTCAATGTTCTGGAAGACTATGACCCGGAAAACCTGCTTCTGAAACAGGCTTACGCCGAAGTTTTCTTCCAGCAGATTGATGAAGCGCGTATGGCCACTGCGTTTAACCGTATTCATGAAAGCGAAATCATTTTAAAGGAGTCAAATACCTTCACGCCACTGAGTTTCCCGATAAAAGTGGACAGTTTGCGTCAAAGTTTAAGCAGTGAAGACCTGTCGGCAAGAATTTTGCGGCTTAAGGCGGAAGCCATGAAAAAACGGATGAGAAAATGACGCTGAAATCCCTGACTAAAACCATCAACAGCCAAACACTGATATTTACTAACCAACGGGCACTTTTCTGGGCAGAAAAGAAAGCACTGATCATCAGTGACCTTCATATTGGCAAAACAGCCTATTTCCGCAAAAATGGTATTGCAGTTCCTTCCGGCATTCTTACTGATGACCTCACACGGTTAGGCGCATTACTTATTCATTATGATGCTGCAGAGCTTATAATTGTTGGCGATTTCCTCCATGTAGGCCGAAATGCAGATTTTCAGATTTTCGAGACCTGGCTGCAGGAATTTGCGCATCTTAAAATCATTATAATTAAGGGAAATCATGACGTTATAAAATCCGAATTCATGTCCCAACTGCCTGCAGAAATCCATGACGACCAGCTGATCATCGAACCCTTTAATTTTATTCATGTTCCGGACCGGGACGAAGATTATTTCACGATTTCCGGCCACCTGCATCCTGGTGTTACTGTGAAACTTGAAAGGAATAAATATGTTAGTCTACCGTGCTTCCGCTACACCGACAGACAGTTAGTGCTGCCGGCATTCAGCAAGTTTACCGGTTTGGATACCAAAAGCTGTGGAGATTTCAACTGTATCCCTTTTACAGAAGAAATGATTTTTGAGATATAAGTAAGATTGTACAATTTCCTGTGCCGTTTATATAATTACCATTTGTCAGGTTTTGAGCTGGCAAAGGGAATATAAATTGTTCAGAAAGCCTCAACCAAATCATTTTAACAATAAAAATCACGATTATGTCAGATGCTATTTCACCTAAGGAAAATTTATCCAACGAAGAAGCGATCAAAAAATTAAAAGAGCTGGCCGAGGGTGCCGGCAACTGTTTTTTTACCACCAAAATTAATGAAGCAATGCCTCACACGCGTCCAATGGCACTGCAGGAAGTTTGCGACCAGGGAAATTTATGGTTTATCAGTTCATCCGAAAGTCTTAAGAACGAAGAAATCTCAGATGACGCCAGAGTTCAGCTTTATTTCCAGAATAACAGCAAGTATGAATTCCTGTATGTTTTAGGAACAGCAACCATCCACAAAGACAAAGAACTGATTGACAAATACTGGACTTCCTTCGCCAGTGCCTGGTTTGACGGGAAAGATGACCCACGTGTCACCATCATTAAGGTGAAACCTGTGGATTCTTACTATTACGAAACCAAAGACAATAAAGTTGTGGCAATGGCAAAAATGCTTTTTGTAGCTGCTACAGGTGCTAAAATGGAAGATGGAGGTGTGGAAGGCAAACTGGAAATCTAAACACATCATGACTACAGGAAAAATATTAATTCCCGTTACTGTAGGCCTTCTGGGACTCTTTTTACTGAGCTCCTGTAAAATTAAAATTCCGGCAGGGGCAGAGCCGGTGAAAAATTTCAATAAGGATCGCTATCTCGGCAAATGGTACGAAATCGCAAGGCTGGACTTCCGGTTCGAGAAGAATCTTAAGAATGTGACTGCCGATTATGCTCTTAAAAAAAATGGAAATATTAGTGTACTTAACCAGGGATATAACTATAAGAAGAACAAGTGGGTGGATGCAAAAGGCGAGGCTAAACCAGTTGGTGAGCCACCGGTAGCAAGCCTTAAGGTCTCCTTCTTCAAGCCTTTCTGGGCCGGGTATCATGTAATTGACCTCGAAGATTACAGATATGCCCTGGTTATTGGTGACAGTCTGGATAATCTATGGATCCTGTCCCGCGAGAAGACCATTCCGGAGGACATTAAACAGCGATTTTTAGCAAAAGCCAAAAGTATAGGGTACCAAACCAACAATCTGGTTTGGGTAAAACACGATTAAGAAACTGTTAAAGTTATTGAGCGGCGTGCAGAAAATTGCACCCGCTTTTTTTGTGCAAAACCGTAATTAAGAAAGAGGTTAGATCAGTAATAGAATTGTTGGTCTGTTTGAATTACTTTTGCAGGTTCACAGTGTAATCCTTGTCTAATTCCGGCACGCCAACTCAAATAAATGAAGACCGTAAGAAAAATCATGGTAAGTATATTGGTAATAACCGCTGCTTTGATAGCAGCAGCCTTCATCATCATTAATCAGCCCAAATTTGGCAAATCACCTTCGGGTGAGCGCCTGGAGCGCATCCAAAAGTCGCCGCATTATAAAAACGGCAGGTTCGATAATCTGAATAATACGCCACAGCTTGCTGAAGACACTTCCATGCCGGAGGTGATGTTCCGTTTCCTTTTTGGAAAAAAGGACCAGCTGAAACCGGCCCGAAGATTCACTATGAAAAAAACGGTTCTGAAGGCACTGCCTACCGACGAAAATGTCTTTATATGGATGGGGCATTCATCATATTACATGCAGATGGATGGCCTGAAAATACTGGTGGATCCGGTGTTTAGCGGTAATGCATCACCTTTTACATTTACCACAAAAGCCTTTGAAGGAAGCGACCTCTATACAGCAGACGACATTCCGGAGTTGGACCTGCTTATCATCACTCACGACCACTGGGATCATCTGGACTATCAAACGGTTAAGGAACTTCAGCACAAAACGCGGAGAGTGATTACCGGACTTGGGACCGGCGAACATCTTGAATATTGGGGTTACAATCCCAGGACTATTACCGAACTGGACTGGTTTGAGGATTCCGATCTCGGAAACGGTTTCAGCGTTCACTGTGAGCCGGCCCGTCATTTTTCCGGCCGCGGCCTGAAGCGGGATCAGGCACTTTGGGCAAGTTTTGTGCTGCAGTCGCCCACTCAAAGAATTTACATTGGCGGCGACAGTGGTTATGACGATCATTATAAGAAGATAGGCGAGAAATACGGCAGTTTTGACCTGGCAATTCTGGAGAACGGGCAGTACAACAGGGACTGGCGGTATATTCATTTCCTGCCGGGCGAGAATATTAAAGCAATGAAGGAACTGAACGCCAAACGGATGATTCCGGTGCATAACTCAAAATTTGCTCTTGCCACCCATTCCTGGGATGAGCCTCTTAAAAGGATTACTGAGATGAACACTGAAAATCTCAGGATTATTACCCCTGCGATAGGTGAGAAAGTTCCCTGGCAGGATGATGCTAAAATCTATAAAAAATGGTGGGAAGCTTATGACCAGTGATTTGGAATGATTTTTACTGCCTGATGAAAACCAGGCCGACTTAAATACCTGGGTTTACGAACATCTGATAAACTTTTGTGCATGAAAAAAACATTACAGATTGCCAATGGTGTGGCGCTGGTCTTCACCATTATCTTCAACTATCTAAGCAACACCGGCATATTTGATGGTAAAACGATTGGAGACGTATCCGATCAGTACAGAACCTTAATCACTCCGGCTGGCTACGCTTTTTCAATTTGGGGGCTCATATATCTTCTGCTGTTCGCTTTCGTAATATACACCGGAAGAAGCATATTCAACTCTGATAAGAATGAGACCGATAATATTGTTGAAAGGATCGGCTGGTGGTTTGTTGTATCATGCGTGGCCAACTGCGCCTGGATTGTGGTTTGGCTGAACGGCTGGAGCGGCCTTTCGGTCGTGATCCTTGTTATCGCCATGATTTCGCTGATCAAAATTCTTCTTGAAACCATCCCTCTTGCTGATACGCCAGCTAAAAAGTGGCTGGTAAATGCACCTTTCCAAATCTATGCAGGCTGGATGAGTGTGGCTCTTATCGTAGCAACCGCTGCCTGGTTGGGCAAAATTGGCTGGGATGGCTGGGGAATATCCGGAGAGATATGGACTGTCATCCTAATTGGTGTTGCCACAGTGATTCATTTGATGATGACATGGCAGAAAAACTCGCCGTTATTCGCGCTCGTGGGGACCTGGGCTTTTGTGGCAATAGCGCAGGCTAACAGTGAAAGTTCATCAACTGTTTATACATTTGCCATTATTTGTGCTGCAGTCCTTTTCGGCAGCAGTCTCTTTAACATGATACGCAGAAAGTCAGTTTGATATATTACGCGCCGATAGTCCAAACTGATATTTGTTCGTATTTTTGAAAAAAGCATCCAGATGAACATCAAAACACTCTTACTTTCTTTACTTACCTTTTTGTCAGTCTTCTTTAAGGCGCAGGATTTATCTGCTCTAAAGCCTTTAGATGCGGAGCTCAGCACGGTAGCATATCCTTTTCCGGTTCAGTTTAAAGAACTGAAGAACCAGGGGCAAAATCTAAAAATGGCTTATATGGATGTGAAGCCCGAAAAAGCTAACGGTAAGACAGTCCTGTTGCTGCACGGAAAAAACTTTAACGGCTACTATTTTGAAGAAACTGCCAGGTCGCTTCAGAAAGAAGGTTACAGGGTTGTAATGCCGGACCAAATAGGCTTTGGGAAATCATCAAAACCAAGACAGTATCAGTTCAGTTTCCAGCAGTTAGCCGAAAATACTAAAGCCATTATGGACGGTCTGAAGATTGGAAAATTCACGGTTCTTGGTCATTCAATGGGCGGAATGCTGGCTACAAAAATGGCTGTGATGTATCCGGACCGGGTAGAAAAACTCATCCTGGCCAATCCGATCGGCCTGGAAGATTACCGCAAGTTTTCGCCTTATCAAAACATAGATAAACTTTATGCAGCTGAGCTTAAAAACACCTATGAAAGTTACCGCGACTATCAGCTGAAGTTCTATTACGACGGAAAATGGAAGCCTGAGTATGATAAATGGCTGAATTTACTGGCCGGATGGACCCTACACAAAGATTTCCCAATCACCGCCTGGAATGCGGCCCTCACTACGGATATGATTTTCACTCAACCAGTTGTAGATGATTTTGAAAAAATCACATCTCCTACCCTGTTAATCATTGGCACCCGGGACCGGACCGCCATAGGAAAAGCCAACGCTTCAAAGGACCTGCAGCCCCTGATGGGCCAGTACCAGAATCTTGGCAAAGAAACCCAGAAGAAAATAAAAGGGTCAACATTGGTTGAACTTGAGAATGTTGGACATTCACCACACATCGAGGTTTTCGCACGTTTTATTGAGCCTGTTTTAAAATTCCTGAAGTAACGAAGTAGAAAGATTTACATTTGCCCGTTAATCAGCGAGTTCTATAACTCCTTCAGAAGCATTAAAGCATAGTAAATCCCCATCTAGAATCAACGCACTTTCAAAATTATTGGTGAAAAGTCCGCCGGTACCCAATCCTTGGGGCAGCGGATTATTCTTTGTAAATGTGTACTGCGCTATGGCGTTAAGTCCAATATTACTTTCAAGCGCTGAAGTTATCCAATAATCTATTCCTAAATTTTCAGCCGCTTCAATCCACTCATCGGAGCCTGAAAATCCTCCGACAAGCGAAGGTTTCAAAATGATGAACTGAGGCATAATTTCCTTTAAAAGCTGTGCCTTATCGTTTCTGTGCAGAATTCCTATTAATTCTTCATCCAGGGCAATAGGCGTACGGGTCGTGTGGCAAAGCGCTGCCATTTCGGAAACATTTCCTGCCTTTATGGGCTGTTCTATGGAGTGAATATCCAGCTCCGCAAGTTCAGACAGTAGCGTTTTGGCCTGCTCAAATGTAAAGGCCCCATTTGCATCAACCCTGATTTCCAGCTTATTTTTCGGAAACTCAGACCGTAACTGTCTTAGGATTTCTCTTTCGGAAGGCCAGTCAACACCGATTTTTAACTTTAAACACTTGAAACCCTTCTTCAGTTTTTCGGAAATCTGCCTGCGCATATGCTGTGCATTTCCCATCCAAATCAAGCCGTTAATTCTGATGGACGCTGAACCTTGCGTAAAGTCAGACGGAAAGTAAATATTGCCTCCAAATTCCAGATTACGGACCGCCTGCTCGTAGCCAAACCAAATTGAAGGATAATGCAGCAGTTCAGCTTTCAGAAATTCTTCATTTTCATTGATGTGTTCAATGAGCCACTTCAGTCTTTCTTCATAATCCGGCACATCATCATAACTGAGTCCCCGGAAAATCCCACACTCACCCCATCCTGTCCTTCCGCTTTCACTGATTTTAAGAATGAAGGTTTCCTTGGTATGCAATACACCTCGGGAGGTACCGCCAGGTGTCTCAAATTCGAGAATATGTTTGAAATACTCAGCCTTTATCATAGAATTACGTTTAAAAAGAAAGACGCGAAAAATCGCGCCTTAAGGTTCTTTATTTATTCAGTTCACTAATCCTTTACTCCATCAATACGCATAAATTCCTCGGCTTTTTCTACCATTTCGGTATTACCACAGAAGAATGGGGTGCGCTGGTGAAGTTCTGTAGGTTCCAGCTCCATAATACGGTTAAATCCGTCAGAAGCTTTTCCTCCAGCCTGCTCGGCCAGGAATGCCATTGGGTTACATTCGTATAACAGCCGAAGCTTACCGGTTGGTGCATTCGCATAAGACGGGTAAATATAAATTCCGCCTTTAATCATATTCCTGTGGAAATCTGATACCAAAGATCCGATATATCTTGAGGTATAAGGCCTGTCGCCCTCCATCATTTGGCAGTATTTCAGATAATTCTTCACACCCTGCGGAAACTTGGAATAGTTCCCTTCATTTATAGAGTAAATTTTACCTTTCTCCGGGAATTTCATATTGGGATGCGAAAGGTAGTATGTTCCTAAACTCGGATCCAGTGTAAATCCGTTCACCCCATTTCCTGTGGTGTACACGATCATTGTAGATGAACCATAAACCACATAGCCTGCAGCCACCTGATCAACCCCTCTTTGCAGAAAATCTTCCAGCTGTACAGGAGTTCCCGGTTCTGTTACACGACGGTAGATGGAGAAAATGGTACCTACGGAAACATTAACATCTATATTTGAGGAACCATCCAGCGGATCGATCAGAACCACGTATTTGCTTAAATGACCGTTAGGGCCGCACTTGATATCAATAAAATCGTCACTCTCTTCAGAGGCGATACCGCATACCACCTCACGCTGAGACAAAGCAGTGATAAAGATGTCATTTGCCAGCACATCCAGCTTTTGCTGCTGTTCACCCTGTATATTTGTCATACCTGCGTGACCAACAATATCTGCAATACCCGCCTTGTTTACATCGCGGTTCACCACCTTGGAAGCAAGCCTGATGGCACTGAGGAGCCGGGAAAATTCGCCGGTGGAATACTGGAAGTCGTCCTGTTTATCAATTATAAATTCGCCTAGGGTCTGTAATGCGTTTTCTGACATTTGTGGATTTTTGAGATTGCAACAAATTTCGGAAAATTCTTTGAATTATTAAGGTTTATTATGGAAAATGATGCGCCGTATATGGCTGTTGGAGCCACTATAGGTGCTGTTTTCATTTATCATTCAAAAACACTATTTTTGAAAATTATACGCATCACCAAAATTAATAAAATATCCAACTGATTACCAACACATTAAATGAAAGTATTTAAATTTGGAGGCGCGTCTGTAGCGGACGCAGACGGAGTAAGAAATGTAGCCTCCGTATTACAAAGTCAGGGTACGGATCCCTGCCTGCTGGTGGTTTCAGCCATGGGTAAAACGACGAATGCCCTGGAAAAGGTAATCAATCTGTATTTTGAAAATGGGGATTTCGTTTCTGAGATTGACGCTGTTCGGAAAAAGCATTTGGATACGGCAGCAGAACTTTTTACTGAGGAGTCGCCTCTTCTTCAGCAACTGTCCGATATTTTAAACGACCTTCTGGCCTTTCTGAATAAAAATAAATCGCCTAACTATAGTTTTGTTTACGATCAGGTAGTAAGCACCGGCGAATTACTTTCATCTGCAATTGTGAGCGAATATCTGACTTCTACCGGATACAGTAACCAATGGCTGGATGCGCGCAACTTCATAAAAACCGATGACCGCTATCGCGAAGGTACTGTTCAGTGGGAGGCCACCCTTGCGAATATCCAAAAGCTGCATAAATTTCAAAGTTATGTAACGCAGGGGTTTATAGGCTCAGACAGCAATAATTTCACCACTACCCTGGGACGTGAAGGGTCTGATTACAGTGCAGCTATTTTTGCTTATGGACTGGATGCCGAGGCACTAACCATATGGAAAGATGTTCCCGGGGTAATGACCGGCGACCCACGAAAGTTTAATAATGTTGAACTGCTCAATAACATCTCCTATGAGGAGGCTATAGAAATGGCCTACTTTGGAGCTTCGGTAATTCACCCGAAAACACTGCAGCCGCTTCAGAAAAAAAACATTCCCTTTTATGTTAAATCCTTCCTGGAGCCGAACAGACCCGGCACCAGGGTAAGTGATGTGGAAGACGAAGGAAAACTGCCTTCTTTCATTCTGAAGGAAAACCAACACCTGGCTAATATTGCTACGCGTGATTTTTCCTTTATTGCCGAGGAGCACATCAGCCAGATTTTTAACCTTCTCGCCAAACACAAGATAAAAGTGTCACTCATGCAGAATTCTGCCATATCGCTGGCCTTGTGTATGGAGGATAAATACGGGAATCTTGACGAATTTAATACAGAACTGAGTTCAGAATTTACCACTGAACTTATACATGAGGTATCCCTTTTCACTCTTAGAAATGTGGATCAGAATGATATCACAAAATACTGTGGGGACAAGCAGGTGCTGCTGGAACAGATTTCACGGAATACGGTTCAAATGGTGATCCGATAACTAGTAAACCATTCGCAAAAACATGAGTTTAATTTCCAGACAGGATTTAATAAAGGCCGCCGGCATGAACAGGCTGGGTTTTATAAAGAACCCATTGTCCGCTGCCATAATGCGCCTCACCAATATAGACCGGGTAAATGATCTTTACGATAAAGTAAAAGATAAGGAAGGCAAGGAGTTTTTTGACGCTTTTGTACGGGAAAGAAACCTCAAATATATTGTCTTTGCAGAGGATTTGGCAAAGATCCCAAGAACAGGACCCTTTATCCTGGTGGCCAATCATCCGCTGGGCGCTATAGACGGCATCCTGATGACCAAAATACTCTCTGAAATCCGCCCTGACTTCAAGATTATGGGCAATTTTCTGCTGTCGCGAATCAAACCGCTGGAGCCTTATGTGATTTCAGTAAATCCCTTTGAGAAACGTAAAGAGCTTCACAGCAGTTCCGGTGGGATGCGCGAAACATTAAGACACCTGGCCAACGGCGGTTGTATCGGAGTTTTTCCTGCAGGTGAAGTCTCCAATAAAAACAATCCTTTTGGCGAAATCCTGGACAAGGAATGGGAAAAACCCGCCATTAAACTGATCCGCAAAGCAAAGGTACCTGTAGTGCCCATGTACTTTCACGCTAAGAACAGCACGGTTTTTTACCGCTTAGCCAAACTGCACCCCAATCTGCAGACCATGCTGCTGCCATCTGAAATGATGCATCACCGCGAAAAACCGATCCGGATGCGCATTGGCAAGCCCATTTCGGTAAAAGTTATTGATGAACAGGAAGATGCGGATGAACTGGGCGAATTCCTGAAACGTAAGGTCTATATGCTCAAATCCTATTATGAGCGCAGGAAATCTTTGCCGGACATCCTGAAACTTCCGAATCTGAATATTAAGTTTCCGCTGCTTCTGAAAGAGGAAAATATTATCCAGAATATTATTGATGAAACCCCGACCGAAGATATCGTAAAGGAGATTACCACCCTGCGGGCCAACGATAAAATGTTCTTCAGCAACGGAAACTACGAAGTCTATTTTGCCGCCTATGACGAAATCCCGTCTATTATGCGTGAAATTGGCCGCCAGCGTGAGCTAACATTCCGCGCTATTGGCGAGGGTTGCAACCTGCCTTATGACCTGGACGAATTCGACCAGCATTATTACCATCTTTTCCTGTGGGACAGTGAGGCGAAGAAAATCGCCGGTGCCTACCGCATGGGCCTGGGCCGGGAAATCATGAAGAAACACGGTGTGGGAGGCTTCTATACCAATTCCCTTTTTGAATTTGATCAGGAGATACATCCATTCTTCCGGAAGGTCATTGAAATGGGCCGTGCCTACATCCTGCAGGAGTATCAGATGAAACCTCTGCCCCTTTTCCTGCTCTGGCGGGGCATCGTGCAC
>CAYXUO010000054.1:0-13578 GCA_964468335.1 uncultured Chryseobacterium sp.
AGGCAAACGGAACGGTTCTGCAGGCAACCAAGGTCAGATTTCAGGGCCTGCAACAGATTTCAGTAAGGTGGATATCAACGAAATAACCGCTGACCAGCTCATTGAGTTTGGTTTTGATGAAAGAGCAGCACGCAACTACGTTTCTTTCCGCAAAAAGCTGGGCGGTTTTGCAGCAAAGAATCAGGTATTCGAAAGTTATGACATCGACCGCGAACTTGCACAGAAATTAATTGATGTTTCACCACTGAACGTTTCAAAAGTGGAACGCTACACTTTGGCTGAAGCGCCTGAAAGCTGGCTGAAGACACATCCCTATTTCAGATATTCGGCAGATAAGATCATCTATTACAGACTCAGCAATTCTGATGAAAGGAAAATCTGGAAACTCGTTAATGCGAAACCGGAGTATCTGGCAAAAATGAAACTGTACATCAAATGACAACGTAAAGCAGGAAAATCAGTCTGTAGTTTTGGGAGAATCGACAAGAAGAGATTTGAGTTCGGAAAGCTCATCCGCAGTCAGATCCCGCCATTTTCCGACCGGCAGATCAAGCTTGATGTTCATGATGCGAATCCTTTTCAGTTTCTTTACTTCATATCCCAAATACTCGCACATACGGCGTATCTGGCGGTTCAAACCCTGTGTAAGGACGATCCGGAACGAGAGCGTATCAATCTGCTCCACTTCACATTTGTTCGTTACTGTACCCAGGATTGGAATCCCGTTACGCATCTTATGCAGGAACTGCGGAGTTATAGGCTTGTCCACCCTTACGATATATTCTTTACCGTGGTTATTACGTGCACGCAGGATCCTGTTCACGATATCCCCGTCGGAAGTTAGCAGAATCAAACCTTCGCTGGGTTTGTCTAAACGTCCGATCGGGAAAACCCTTTTAGGATGGTTCAGAAAATCAATGATATTGTCCTTCTCCCGCCTGGTATCAGTAGTACATACAATTCCTACAGGTTTGTTGAGGGCAATGTACACATGCTCTTCTTCGGTCTTCCGGATGGATACTCCGTCCACCAAAATTTCATCCTCGTCTGAAACTTTTGTTCCCATTTCCGGAACTACACCGTTCACGGTAATCCGTCCGTGCTCAAGCATACGGTCGGCCTCCCTGCGTGAGCAGAAACCAACTTCAGACAGATATTTATTGATTCGGGTCTTTTCCATGATTCTTTAAATGAGCAGTTGAACTTATTAATCCTGATCTGAAAAACGGAACTCATTTTCCAGCAGTTTGGCCGAAGCGTCGCTAACTGTATATTCTCCGATCTTAGTGCGTCGAAGGTTAGCAAGGTACGCTCCTACCCCAAGTTCCTGACCGATGTCGTGCGCCAGACTCCGGATATAGGTTCCTTTTGAACAACCTACAGTAAAACGGACGAAGGGAAGATCTATTTCTATCCCGTTCAGATAGTGAATTGTGGTGGGTCTCAGTTTCATTTCAACCTCCTTCCCTTTTCTGGCCAGATCGTAAGCACGCTGGCCTTCAATTTTTATGGCAGAAAAAACCGGCGGCTTTTGCTGGATCTCTCCAACAAATTTACCTAAAGTTTCGTGTATAAGTTCTACCGAAATATGAGAAATATCCTGGTGCAGGATCTCAGGCTTTTCAGTATCGTAAGACTCGGTTTGTACACCGATTTTGATCTCGGTTATATATTCCTTGGGCGCATCCTGGATTTCCTGTATTTTTTTGGTGAATTTACCGGTGCAAACAATAAGCAAACCTGTGGCCCGGGGATCAAGAGTTCCTGCATGCCCGATCTTGAATTTCTTGGGCAGGCTGAATTCATTCTTGAGTTTGTACTTAAGTTTGTTGACCGCCTGAAAACTGGTCCAGTCCAGAGGTTTGTCCAGTAATATGATTTGTCCTTCCAATAACTTTTCAGCCGTCATATTTTCCGATTTCGTTAATTTCGTCCACCACTGCGGAACGGTGTCTGTACCAATTGATTAAGATCAGATAAATGATCAGGATGATAACGTATTTAATATGTGCCGCCGAAAAATTGAGATTTGCAACTGAGATAATGCTTCTATAGAGTGAAGGCAGTAATAACAGAACAATGCAGATGTTCATCAGTCTAACCGTACCAGCTTCCTTTTCAAACAACTTGACAGAAATAATAAGGGATAAGATTCCCAGCGTGATAAAATAGAGAAAGTTAATCACATTAAACTGGGCATTCATTCCTCCAATAGCTCCAAAAATTGAAATGAGCGACAATAGCGGAAAAAAAATGGCTGAGATCCAAAACAATATTTTCTTTGAAAATACTCTTTTTTTCATCACTGAAACTGCGTAAAGTAAATCAGCAAGGCGATTCCTACAATTATCCGGTACCAGCCCCAGGGCTTGAAACCGTATTTCGTAAGGACACCAATAAAGAACTTAATCGCAATTACAGCTACAACAAAGGCTACAAGATTTCCCACGAAGAAGCTCGTGGTATTCTCAGAATTCGCGAAGATCATTTCGTAACCCTTCTGCTCCACGCCGTGGTGGTTCCACTTCTTCAGGAAAATAGAATAGGTGGTCACTGCCAGCATGGTGGGAACCGCCAGAAAGAAAGAAAATTCAGCAGCGGCCACGCGGGTAAGTTTTTGCTGCATCCCCCCAATGATGGAGGCGGCACTGCGGCTTACACCCGGCATCATGGCCAAACACTGCCACAAACCAATGGTAAAGGCCTTCTTGTAAGTGATTTCCTTTTCGTCATGCACCGTATGGGTAGTAAAGAATTTATCAACGAAGAGCAGTACAATTCCACCCAGAATAAGCACGACCGCAATAGGTACGGGGTCGCCCAGAACTGACTCAATCATATCATCAAACAGATACCCCAGGATCAGCGCCGGGATCACAGCAACCGCAAGCTTGAGGTAAAATTTAATATTTGAAAAGTCTAGAAATTTCTTCCAATAAAGAAACACGACCGCCAGGATGGCCCCAAACTGTATTGAAACCTGAAACATCTTTACAAACTCATCTTCCTGAATACCGTAAAGTGAACTTGTAAAGATCATGTGAGCAGTTGATGATACCGGTAAATATTCGGTAAGGCCTTCCACAATTGCAATTACAATTGCTCTGATTAAATCCATATAAAAAATTGATTTTAGAAATTTTCAGGCATTACCTGTTCCGCTTCAGGATAGCATAGACCTGAACGGCAAATCCGGCCACGACCAGAAAAGGTGCCAGTCTGATCCGGCGAAAAGAGAAAATATCTTCATTCCAGTTGTTCGGATCGAATTTTCCGTCTACAGTGTTGGCATCGGCACCCATCATCAGCAGAAAGCCAACCAGAGTCAGGGCAAGCCCTATGAGCATCCACTTATAGTTTTCCCTTCCAAAATAAAATGAAGTCTGGGTTTTTTTTTCGGCTGTACCGAATGAATCAGCGGAGAATTGAGCTGGTTTTTTAGCCATAATTAAGTATAGTATAGATCGTCGATATTAGACCGCAGGAATCTCCAGGTAGCAAAAACTGTACTTAGTACCGTAATCACTATTCCAATAAGTGCTATAAGACCAACGAGGAGAATGAATTGGTTGGTTTCCTGAACAAAAGGCGTCTGTATGGTTGAGGTAAAATAATACCACACTCCAAAAAGCGCCAGGATGCCCAGCACAGCGCCTAAAACTCCCAGTATGATTGCCTCCTTTACAAACGGCATAAGGATAAACCTTCTTTTGGCCCCGACAAGCTGCATTGTTTTGATGATGAATCTTTTGGAAAATATTTTCAGTCTGATGGAATTATTAATCAGAACTATGGCAAGTATCAGAAAAAGTATGGAGAATGCAAGAATCCATTTCAATATCTTATTCAGGTTTTCGTAAATCTGCTGCGATTCTGAATTGTTCTTAACATCTACTATTCCGGGTACTGTGGAAATTTGCTTTATGGCGTCATTAACCTTCGCAGGGTCTACATACTCCGGTTTTAAGGCAATCTCTACAGAAGACGGGAAAATGTGTGCATCGAAAAGCTTTTCAGTATCAATGCCCAGACTTGCCCTCGCCTCTTTGCTTGCCTGCTCGCGGCTGATATATGTTGCCTTCTTTACAGGAGCGAGTGCCCTGATTTTTTCCACCGCTTCCAGCTCCTGGCTGGCGAGCCTCAGCGAATCTTTGGCGTCATAATCCTGGTCAAAATAGGCATTGACCACTAGCTGCTCCTTCAGATAGTCGGAATACTTTTGAGCGTTAATTAGAATCAGGCCGGAAAGTCCGACCAGAAAAAGCACCAGTGCAATACTTACAACCACGGTGATGTTACTTGACCTGAGCCTTCTTCTGTTAAAATCCTCCACTGTTCTAGCCATTCATCAAAATTTTTGGCTAAAATAGAAAAAAACTTCCGAAATTTGCCCGGCGATGCATAAAAATGAGTGTTAAGAAAACACAAAATCAGGCCAGTAAGCATTCGGTGAATTTAATACCGCAACCACTTTCAGGTGCATACTTCCCAATAAAAACAAAACTAAATGAGCGTACGGGCAAAAAAACACCTCGGACAACACTTCCTGACGGACGAGAATATTGCGAAAGACATAGTGAACGGCCTTACCCAATCGGGCTATGAAATCATAGTGGAAGTGGGCCCCGGCATGGGCGTCCTTACCAAATACCTGCTGGAAGATGACCGCAAGATCTTCCTCGCGGAAATTGATGAGGAATCCATTACTTTTCTTAGGAAAAATTACGGCAGGATAAATGACCAAACTTTCATTGGAGATTTTCTTAAAACTGATTTTGAGTTTGCGGAACAAAAACAAACTGCTGTCATCGGCAATTTCCCGTATAATATTTCATCGCAGATTTTATTCAAGATTATAGACCATCATTCAATTATTCCGGAAATGGTCGGAATGTTTCAGAAGGAGGTGGCAGAACGTACCGCTGCCATACCACGAACCAAGAGTTACGGTATTCTTTCGGTGCTGGTACAGGCCTATTATGATGTTGAATATCTGTTCACTGTACATGAAAACGTTTTCAACCCACCACCAAAAGTAAAATCAGGTGTTATAAGGCTCACACGAAACCTGAAAGCCGGTCTGGAAGGCAATGAACTTCTCTTCAAGCAAATTGTAAAAGCAGGCTTTAACCAACGAAGGAAAAAACTCTCCAATTCGCTGAAAATACTTGAGATCCCGGAAGCGCTTGAAAATCATGAATTTATGGATAAAAGAGCAGAAGAACTTTCCATAGAGGATTTCATCGCTTTTGCCCGGCTCTGGAAAAGTCAGAAATAAAATCTGGGCTGAATTGAAGTTCTTCATGGCCCGCTTAAAAGCGAAGTTCAGCTTTATAATAACTTCCAGCCGTTGCTAAAAACACAGGAAAAAAAAGGCTGCCTCACGAATTGTGAGGCAGCCTTCATTATTAAATATCAATTTTAATCCCTGTTTTTCAGCATAATCCAGCCTGTCTTGTTCACCGGATTCTTATTTGCCGGATCTTCATACTTCACCTGATACCAATAGGTAGTAGTTGGTAAAGTCTTACTTTGGAAACGTCCTGTCCAGATAGCGGCATCTTTAGTTGCCCTCCAGATCTCTTTTCCGTAGCGGTCGAATACTGAAGCACCGAAGTCCTTATAACGGCTGATTCCGCTAAGATCCAGTACATCGTTTACTCCATCGCCGTTTGGCGTAATTACGTTCTGTATATGTAAGGTAAAGAACGGCAACTCTCCAACACAACTTGTGTATTTTACACGAACCTGAAGATTCAGGGTAATGTTGGCCGCAACATTATTGAACACATTGGAATCCTGCCAGGTAAAGCCGTTATCTATTGAGTATTCGAGAGATCCGTTGCTTGGGTTACTGGCGGTAAGGGTAAGGGTATTGGTCTGGAAATCGGCATTAATGATCTGAGGAATCTGCGCCTGAACTACCTGAGTCGTAAAAGTCGCTGTACATTCTCCATTATCAATGGTTACTGTATAAATACCCATTTCATCTACGGTGATAGTCTGTGAGTTTCCAACAATAACATCGTCTTCATCTTTCCACACATACGTGTACCCGGGACCGGCACCGGCATCCAAAGTTATGCTGTCACCCACACAGATCTGACCTGCTACAGGCTGCAGTGTGGTGGTAATAGCAGGAATAACCTCAATTGTAATTGTTGCAGGATTAGTAGACTGGCAACCGTTTACGCCGACTGAATAAACTGTATAAGTGGTAGTCTGAGTTGGAGCTACTGTGATAACATTCAGTGGGGAAGCATTGGTGTTCCATACATAAGTGGCGCCACCCGTAGCTGTTAAGACTGTGGTTTGACCGGCACATATTTTCATATCACTCGCTGATACGGTCACTGAAGGAGGTGTAAAATTCTCCAGAACCGTTACCGATCCTGTAGCAGAACAAACCACATCGCCCGGCTGGTAGGCCTTGGTAATCGTAAGGGTGTAAACTCCGCCAGCTGCTACCTCAGGGGTAAGCGTATTGGCTCCCGAGAAGATATAACCGCCATTTGTAGCTACCCAATTGAATACAGAGCCCGCTGGATACGTAGAGCTTGTAGCAATAAGTGTAACCTGTGGATTGATACAGCTCACAGCTGCCGGGGGAGCTATGTCCACAATGATTTGTGGAGCCTTCACCAACTGGATTTCGGCAATCTTAGGACAGAAACCGGATTTCACCAACGCGTAAATAGTTACATTTCCCGGACTGGAAAAAGCACCCGGATTTGCAATTACGTTCGCATTCTGAGCCTGCGCATCAGCCAGATTCTCATAAAAGGCATACGTAACACCAGGCGTACTGCTTACGGCGGTCGTTGTAAGATTCAGGTTGAAATTCACATTACCCGGCCCATAACACTGAGTGAAGGTGATATCGTTCACCACCGGAGAAGTACCGCCAAGGATGGTCACTGAAGCCTCGCCGGGGCATTGGTTACCGGGTACAAAAACCTGTACCGAATAAACACCCGGTGCGGTGGCTACGTAAGTTGGATTGGTAGCTCCTGAAATAGGGTTACCGTTTAGTGACCATTGGTAAGTTGAACCGGCCACCTGTACAGAAGCTGTCAATGACTGTGGAGTATTATCACACATTTCCACTTCTGCCGGTAAGGCTACACCGTTCGGGTTCAGGATCTGTACACCAATATCGAATGAACCGGCTTCCAGAAATACAGCGGAATCATAACTGCTGTCGCGGGCATCGGCAATAACCATCTTAATATGGTAGGACTGACCCGGAATAACGGTTGCCGTAGCTTCCAGCGGAATGGTACGGCCGTAATAGTTGGTTTGATTTGGCGGCAGAGAGCCGAAATACTGTGCATTAATCGGTCCGCAGGTAAAACTGGCAGGAACGATATTGGTGGCAGTTACAGGACCCGCCCCGCCCGGAAGTACCGCCAGGTTAGTGTAGGTGGCACCCGGTAAATTTGGTTTCAGAAGTAAGGCAAAGGCATCATCGTAACCACTGCAGGGAAAACCGCCGGTATATTCTTCCGATGCAAAAATGTAGTTAAACTTCATCTGCGTACTGGCAGGTACAAAGTCAAACTCCAACACCACTGCATTATAAAGCGAGGCTGAGGGATTGGTAGCCGCTACGAGGTCCGGATCACTGTTGGTGCCGGTGGCATCTCCCAAAACGCCTGAATCCGCTGTATTTCCTGCCCTGCGGGCGTATCCTGTGGTTAGTACAATACCTTCATCAAAAGGAAACTGCGAAGTTCCCTTGTTGAAATAACCCCAGAACCGGTTGTTATCCGTTACCGGTTGATTTGGGGAAATCGTAACGTTTGAGATATTGGGCGTACCGCAGGTGGGTGACGCACCCACTAAAACATCTGTTACGAGTTGAGCGGGGGTAAAGTTGGACTCTGGATAAGGGGCCACATTCACATCTATGAAATCCCCTGCTTTGGCTAATGGATTTATTTCTTTCATTGCCGGTGGCCGGGTTTTCTGACCAAACACTGAGGTAGTGGTCAGCAGGCTTAGCGCAATAAAAGAAATACTAAAGTAGTTTTTTAATCGATAATTTAGCATTTTGACAAGTTTTAAACAAATATAACATATATTTTGATTTTCGCCCGCCTACACTTATAATTTTTTCCAAATAACCACTCTTTTACGCCATTTTGTGCTAACAACAAATTTATTATGCCCTGAATAAGGCCTTTAGGACTCCGTTTTCAGATTGTCAATCTGATCCTCCAGCTCTTTTATCTTTTCACGTAATGTTTTAATAGCCGATTTATTGGTTGTTACATGGCTTTTCAGCATCACATTTTTAGCGCGTTCAATGGGAGCTTCCTCATCTTCATCTTCTGCGATATCCTCAATGTCTTCCTGAATATCCTCAATATCGTCACTGATCTCCTCGATGTCTTCGGAAATCTCTTCAATGTCTTCCTGAATATCCTCAATATCCTCCTGAATCTCCATTACATCATCGCGCAGAACTTCAATATGTTCTGAACTTTTATTCACCGACATCTGGATGAAGATGGCAAGATAAATCGCTTCCAGTGAAAGCACGGTGGTCAGCACCAGCAACATCTTATCAAACTCAACCAAACCAAAAATCGGAAGCAGAAATGCAGTAAGGAAAAGCAGGGTGTGCACGATGAGCGATGGTATGGAACCAATCCACCACATAACCGCGTTTGCGATTCCTTCCAGTACCGTAATTTTCTCAGCGGCTTTTTCCGTTACTTTCATTGTTACATTTCTTTTGTTAGAGATCACCATTCACACCCATTCCAAACAGGGCAAAGTCATAGCGTGCAGGGTCTGTATCATCCATTTTGCGCAGGGCCGCATCCATTTGGACTACAGTTTTCCAGTCGTTTTGCTTGCGTGTAATTAAATTAAGCTGCCTGCCCATGTTACCGGTATGCACATCCAGCGGAACTGACAGAAACCTGGGTGGCAGGCGGGTCCAGAGACCAAAGTCTACTTTCCGGCTGTCCTGCCTTACCATCCAGCGAAGGTACATCATAAGTCGCTTTGCCGACGAATTCTTGTAAGTAGAACTGACATGCTTTGCTGCACGGTGTGCGGTTGTGCCCAGGAAAACCGTCCGGAAGCGCTCCAAACTGTGGTAAAAGTCAGTCTCGCCTTCCTGCAAGAGGAACAGATCTTCCAAACTGTCCGAATCATGATAAATCCGGCCCAGGTTACGTATAAAATGGGCGAGATCGTCACCATTGAAGGTTCTGTGTATACTTTTACCCACCAGGCTCCGCAGATCTTTCTCCGTGTGATTATAAATATAATCGTAAGGCGAAAAGTCCATTTGCTGCAAGATTTTTTCAGCAGAATTTAGAATTGATTTACGGTTACCCCACGAAATCGTGGCTGTAATGAAACCCGCAATTTCTATGTCCTGTTTTAAGGAAAAACGGTGCGGAATCTGAATGGGATCATTTTCTATAAAATCCGGGTGGTTATAGAGGTCGGCCTTACGGTCCAGAAAGTCCTTCAGTTCGCTGAAATTCATGGCTCAGATGTGATAGAAAAGAATGTATGCACCTTAGGTTCACACAGGAACACGCTCATACATTTATTAATTAGTTAATTATCTTAACCTCGTAAGCGCTCTCATTTCCCAGCCGATCTACGGCACGAACTGTCACCGCCTGCAGTTTTCTACCCGACTTGCTCATAGCCATGCTTCGCGAGCGGTCCGCAATATCGAGGATTTCGCTTTCCCACTGTTCACCATACCTTGCATAGAGTACCCAACGTTTCACTTTCTGTATATCCTTAAATGACCATTCAACCAAAGCGGTTGATGCGCCATTTGAATATTTAATCTGAGGCTTATCCAAAATGGTGGTCTTAAGCCACGGGGTCCGCGGCACCAATGCCTTATCCCGGTAAGGTCCGTTTTTCAGGGCACTTACCATCTGCGGATTTTGTAAGAGGCCGGCTACACTGTAATGAATCTCACCGTCACTGTCTTTCAGGATGTTCCGTGAGGTTTTAATCTGACTGACAATTTCAGCCGACTTATCGGTTACTCCTTTAATACCAACAGTGTTAAGGCCCGGCCAAAGATGACGCTTCCGCAAATTTTCGGAATCCCACCATTTCAGCAGTGAACTGAAACGCTGCGGTCCCTCCTCTTTCCAGTACAGTTGCGGCGAAAAATAGTCTATCCAACCTTCGTTAAGCCAAAGTTTGGCATCAGCAAAAAGTTCATCATATTGGGAGGATCCGGTAATATCTGCAGGGAAACCCGGCTTCCAGATTCCGAAGGGTGAAATCCCGAATTTCACATGGTTTTTTTCGACTTTAATCTCATCATAAATCCGCTTGATAAACTTGTTCACATTCCCGCGGCGCCAGTTGGCACGTGAAAGGGTTCCGCCTGAAGCAAGGTAGATATTCCACGACTTGTCATCCGGAAAATCCTTACCGCCATTGTACTCGCGGTAAGGGTAGAAATAATCGTCAAAGTGAAGCCCGTCTATATCATATCTTTTTACGATGTCCTTTACTACATTGGACACATGGTCCTGTGTTTTCGGATTGGAGGGATCGAACCAATAGGTGCCATTGCGTAATTTCACAATCTCAGACGGCATCTTCTTCACCATGGACTCACTGGTTACCACGCCGCCAGTGGTATGAAAAGCACGGTAGGGATTCAGCCAGACATGCAGCTCCATACCTCTTTTATGAGATTCGGCGATCCAGAATTCCAGAGGATCGTAATCAGGTGCCTTTCCGGTCTGGCCGGTAAGGAAATAAGACCACGGTTCATATGAACTTCTGTAAAGCGCATCGGCGGAGGGTCTCGCCTGAAAGATCACGGCATTGAAATTAAGGTCATGAAGCAAATCCAGCAAACGTATGGCTTCAGCTTTCTGTTGCTCAGAACTCAGGTTATTACGCGTGGGCCAGTTGATATTGGCCACTGTGGCAATCCACGCCCCACGGAACTCGCGTTTTACTTCCGGCAACACCACGGCAACAGGCGCAGGAGTGGGTAGGCTTCTTTCCGCAATACTTCTGACAGCTGTGGTGGGCCGTGTGGCTGAAACCTCTGAACCAACGTCGGTTTGTTGTGTAGTACAGGAGGCCACTATAGCGACAGTTGATAAAAGTGAAAGTTTTAATTGACGAATATTCATCTGACAAAAATAATTATAATATAAGGATGTCCTGCGCAACACTGTGAACAGGGTAACAAGAAATACACATTCCTATACTTTTAGCCGGAGTACTACTTTTATTTTTTTAACCGGGAATAAAGACGGAAAGCGAATTTTGCAGTAAAGAACAGCAAAAATAATGCGACAACGAGAGTAACGGACTGTATAAGGAACAGATCCCAACTGAAATCTTTAACCATTTTCGATATAATTTAGCTAAAAATAAAAAATATTTTTAATATTCACCTGAGATCTTATAAAACAATTGAAAACAGTGTGAAAGCTGTAAATATGAAATCTGTACGAAATCATTCAATTCGGGAAGCGGTTACGAATCCTTCAGTGCCGTCCGTAAGCCGGATATGATACCACAATTCATCACCGCCCAGGAATTTTGCCTTTGAAATTTCACTGCTTGTAGCGGCAATACGGTATTCAGTTCCGGGTCCGACACGAATGTTTGTTCCGGCCTTAACCGAAAGTCCCGACGGCCGCGCTACCTCTGTTGCTTCAGGTGCGGATCTCTGACGGATAAAGGGAAAAGGATCTACAGCTCCTCCACTGCCGTAAATACCGAAATGCAAATGGGGCGCCCCACCTTCCGCATTGCCGGTACTGCCTACAAGGCCGAGGGTATCGCCCGCTTTTACCTGCAGGCCGTCTGCAGTAATGATACTGTCCAGGTGAGCATAATAATATGAATAGCCAAAAATACCGTCGCGCTGCCAGACATGCTTACCACCCAGGCCGGAGTTTCCTGTCCTGGTTATATATCCATCGGTTACGGCCACAACCGGCGTTCCGCGTTTTGCGAATATATCTACACCTTCATGACTTCGGGCGCCGCTGTCGCGTGCGGCACCCCAAAAGCTTTGCGCATCTTTATTACCCTTCCCGGCCACTGGAAAACCCAGTGATGGCTGTGTGTAAATACTTACAGTAAAATCACCCTGATGCACGATTTCTGGCTGAATAATTATCCTGTAAACGCCTGTACGTTCTATAACTTTGGTAAACAGACCGTTTTTCAGGAGTTCACTTTTCGGAGTTTCGGCCGAAGAATCCGCGCTGTAGACATCAATAAAAAACTTAGTCTGGGGATTTTGACTGCTCACCGTTATCCGTAAATCATCTCCCTGAGTCAGCGGCAGTGAATATCCATAGGCGTGCAGGTCATTATTAGCTGAAAATGCTGTAAAGGTAAAACCGTCTGAAATTTCAAGACTGTTTCCGGCTGCCCGGGTGTATTCTACTTTCCACTGCGTCATCAAGTTGTCCGGGCCGGAAAACTGCCTTTCGTACTTTGCACGGGCAGAGGTATCAAAAAGGCCGCTCACAGAATCTTTCAGTCCTTCACAGCAGGTGAAAGTCATCAAAATAATCAGCAGAAAAATTGCGCGTTTCAGTCTGTACATGCTGCCTTTAAAGCAAAAATTCAGCCGCAGAGGGACTGAATTAAGGCGGAGTGAGACGACCCGAGGCGCAGCGGAAAGGTGCGATGCTAAAGGTTTGCTATTAACTGCAGCTATTCTTTGTCAACTATTTTTTTTGCTTGATATTCGAAAAATGTTTTAGAACGGGCGGAATAAGGTTGCATTTCTTTCTGCCGTTACAAACTTAAATAGGAATTGTGGATCTTTCAAGTTGTGCTTCTTTACCGCCTGAAATATGTTTCCACAGGTACATTTTATTTTCTATTTATTAAAGTCCATCTTCTCTCTTAGAAAGCCAATCAGCATATTTCGTTTTAAAACTATCTCTAGTCTCTGTATTTTTCAGGATAATATCAACTCCTCCGTCATATGGCACAATGATACATTCTGCATTTGGGTTTATAAACATTGCTCGTATTTCATCATCAGCAATCTTTCTCAATATGTCGTTAAGCGAATTCTTTTCCCATCTCTCACTTTTTATTAAAACCTCATAATACATTTCTTCATCATATTCATCTGGTCTGATTTTGTGTAAATCAATTCTGTCAACCTTTTGATATTGATTTGTTAAATCCAGTTCTTCATAGTTTTTATTAACAATGTCATCGTCTACAAATAATCCAATCAGTATAATAAAATCTTGGTAATTGCCAAAAATATCCGAAATCAAATTGTTTTGTCTATTAAGCACTATCCTATATTCTTCCTCATTATCGGCATATCTCTTTGACTCTGGTAAACTATGAATCCGAAACCATCTTTCAGTGTAAAACCACTTTAATTCATATCCAATCGGGTAAGAATCTGGATAATTGTCACTCCAATATTGTCGAAATTTCTCTGAGTTCATTTTTTTTGTATGTGTGGTAATGACCGCCAGGCTTTGTCCCTTTTTCGGGGAGGAGCTATTTGGCTCCGATCCGGAATGCGTCAAAGGCGGCAGTTGGGAAAACGTCGTGCGAATGCAACGATGG
>CAYXUO010000055.1:0-10345 GCA_964468335.1 uncultured Chryseobacterium sp.
CCTGATTCTCGCCAATCAGGAAGTAGCGGTCGTGTTTGTTATGTAGATTTCTGTGTGCTACAAGTTCTTCATGTTCGCCTCTCAGCGTAGCCAAAATATCGCGCTGCACCTCCGTACTCGTGAGATAACCCCAGTGGTCTGCAATATCGTGCAGCTTGCTCCCCAGGTCATTTTTAGTGCGCGAACAGTCTACAATGATCACATTGTCCGGCAGGTCTTTTATGCCCACCGGTCCGTATTTCCCCAGTCTGGGCGACAGGATATTTTTGGAGAGCGTAGAGATGGACAAAACATCGTCACTTTTATGAATATATACAGAAATCCGGTTGGCCAGTTTGGTCAGTTTGTGAAGTGATTCATCTTCTTTGTCAAATGAATTGACGGATATGTCAGAGTTCAGCAACAGCACCTGGTCCAGGACTTTCATTATTCCGCTGCTTTTCATGCAGATTAAAGCACTCCTCAGAAGCCGGTTTCCCATGGAATGAGCCATCAGATGGATGCGCTGCCCACAGAAATCGAGTTCCGGATCGGCCAGCACCTGTTTGATGAATTCATTATACTTCAGCATCATTTTGTAAAATACCATTCCCGCGTCTATGGAATTTCTCTTGTCGTCGATATAGGTATAGGGGAAAAGTGATTTTGAACCCGGCCAGCTCAGCAAAAGCAGGTTCTGCACCGGAGAGTCGGGATTGTCTATGTATTGCCTTTTTAGGGTCTCAATGGCTTGCAGCTCATCGCTGAACGTATACGAATACCCATGGATGAACACGAGCAGATCACCGCGCTTACCTGATTTTGTTTCCAGCATGGAACTGTAGAATTCATAAAACATCCGCTGGCTGCCGCGTAATCGGTTAAGCTTGTCCTGCGAGGCCTTACCTTTGTGTCTGAGTTCCAGAAGTACTTCTCTCACGGGAAGGTAATCAAAGTCAAAGTAATCAGACAGTATTTCATGTGCGCTGTCGGAATGGGTTTTCAGGAGTTTTTTATATTCCTTCTTACTTACGCCATCGGCCAATGGAGGCTTAAAGCCCAAAAATTTGGCGATGCGGAAACTGGAGGTCCCTGTCTGGCTTTCGAAACAGAATTTGGACACGGTTTTTGTTCCTTCCTTTACCTGCGAGATCTCCCTGTTGCTGATGATGAAGATGGCCATGATAATTGGTTTTAGATGCTCAACTAAGTTATGCCAAAAAACAGATATTAACAATACGCCGGTTGTAGCAGATAAAAATCCTTAACTCCTGACATGTTTTAGCCAAAAAAAACCGTCTCACATTTGTAAGACGGTTAATTTATGAAATTTATGATAGGTATGGATTAATCTCCTTTAAAAGACAAACCCTGTTCCTCAAGTAGTTTCTGTTCCTGCTCTTTATATACGCCGGAAACCAGTTTATCATGGATCGCATCAAAGGCGTCCAGAGTTTCATTGATTTCAGCATCTGTGTGTGAGGCAGTAGGAATAAGTCTCAGCAGGATCATTCCCTTTGGAATCACCGGGTAGATGACCACTGAAGTAAAGATACCGTAGTTTTCACGAAGGTCCTTCACAAGCATGGTAGCTTCCACTGTGGATCCCTGCATCATCACCGGAGTAACGCATGTATTGGTATTACCCAGATTAAAGCCTCTTTCAGCCAAACCGTTCTGCAGCTTATTCACATTTTCCCAAAGCTTCTCCTTAATCTCAGGTCTTGTGCGAAGGAGTTCCAGCCTTTTCAACCCACCGATTACCATTGGCATTGTCAAGGATTTTGCAAATACCTGTGAGCGGAGGTTGTATTTCAGTATTCTGATGATTTCTTTGTCGCCCGCGATGAAAGCTCCGAAACCTGCCATTGACTTGGCAAAAGTGGAGAAGTAAATATCAATCTGGTCCTGGCAGCCCTGCTCTTCGCCGGCACCGGCACCGGTCTTACCCAATGTACCGAAACCATGAGCATCATCAACCAAAAGACGGAAATTAAACTTGGACTTAAGGTCGCATATTTCCTTTATTTTACCCTGCATACCGCGCATGCCGAAAACCCCTTCGGTAATCACCAGGATTCCGCCGCCGTTTTCTTCGGCTACCTTGGTAGCACGTGCCAGATTCTTCTCAAGACTGGCTATATCATTATGCTTAAAGGTAAAGCTTTTACCCATATGTAAACGCACACCATCCACGATACAGGCATGAGAATCTGCATCATACACAATGACGTCATGACGGGATACCAGCGCATCAATGGTCGATACCATTCCCTGATACCCGAAGTTCAGCAGGTAGGCCGCTTCTTTTTCAACAAAATCAGCCAGTTCGTTTTCGAGCTGCTGGTGCTGATCAGTTTCACCGGACATTGCGCGGGCACCCATTGGATAAAACATTCCATATTCTGCAGCGGCTTTAGCATCAGCTTCAAGCACTTCAGGGTGGTTGCAGAGGCCCAAGTAGTCATTGGCACTCCAGAAAACAACCTCACGTCCCTGAAACTTCATACGGGGTCCAATAGGTCCCTCCAGTTTAGGAAATACAAAATAACCTTCCGCGTAATCTGCAAACTGTCCCAGCGGTCCGGGATTACGTTTGATACGTTCAAAAATATCTACCATTTAATTTGGGTTTATTGTAAAAATATTGGCTGCAAAGTTAGCTAAAATGAAACGTAAAAAAAAGCCTTTTGCGTATTGCAAAAGGCTGTATAAAAGTGATGAATTATTTAATGTATTCAGTCTTGAAAACTTCGTCGTAGTTGTGCACACAGTTGTTTACAAAACCCTGCTGAGCCATCCACTCGTCACTGTATACTTTAGTGATATAACGTGATCCGTGATCGGGGAAAATCAGCACAACCAAATCGTCCGGACAGAAAGGATGCGAAGCTGCGTATTGGATGAGTCCCTGGGTAACCGCTCCGCAGGTATAACCACCCATAATGGCTTCCTTTAATGCAATTTCTCTTGTACGGTAGGCAGACATCTCGTCGTTCACCTTTACGAAATGGTCTATTAGGTCGAAAAGCAGTGCCGATGGCAGCAGGTTTTTACCCATTCCCTCAATCTGATAGGGCTTGATATCCATTGGATTAACCTCACCTGTCTCATGATATCCTTTAAGTATGGAGCCATCTGCATCTACACCGATGATTTTAATATCAGGATTCTTTTCTTTAAGGAATTTAGCTGAGCCCGACAGTGTTCCGCCGGTACCGGTACATGCAAAAAGATGAGTTATTTTACCCTCAGTTTGCTCCCATATTTCCGTACCTGTGGTATGTTAATGGGCATCAATATTTTACTCATTATAGTATTGATTGATATAAACGGAATTTGGAGTTTCCTCTGCAATTCTCCTGGCAACTTCATAATAAGATCTTGGATCATCTGCAGGAACATTCGCCGGACAAACATACACCTGAGCACCTAAGGCTTTCAGATAAGCGATTTTCTCGGCTTTTGTTTTGTCACTTACGGCAAGGATACATTTATAACCCTTAACAATTGAAACCATGGCCACCGAGAATCCGGTATTACCTGAGGTAGTTTCTACAATTACGGATTCGGGCGTCAAAATGCCTCTTTCCTCGGCTTCTTCTATGATGTGCAGGGCAATCCGGTCTTTAGTGGAATGTCCGGGATTGCATGACTCCAACTTGGCATAAACCTTAGCGGGAATATCACTGGTAACTGTATTTAGTTTTACCAATGGAGTATTTCCGATTAAGCCAAGAATATTATCGTAAACATTACTCATTAAATATATTTTTTCTAAAAAAAAATCATCGACAAAAATACAAAAAAAAGTATTAGGAAATAATTTCCTGATGCTTTTAAGACCGCAGTTTCTTTTGATAGTTGCAGGCTGCAAGCAAATATTGCACCATCACTTTTATATGATAACAAACGGGGATAAATGCCGGAAAAATACTATTTTCGCATGATTTGTAAATTATTATGAAAAACTGGACTTTTAAAAAATGGAATACAGTGCTTGGATGGGTCATCTTTGCAATTGCTTTCCTGACGTACCTATCTACAATTGAACCCAACCTCAGTTTCTGGGATGCCGGCGAATACATCGCGTCCGCAGTAAAACTGGAGGTTACGCATGCTCCGGGAGCAGCCCTGTTCCAGCTTGTGGGTGCAGTGGCGGGCCTTTTCGCGTTCGGCAATGGTGCCAATTATTCGCTCATCATCAATTCAATGTCCGCACTTTTCAGTGCTTTCACCATCCTGTTCCTGTTCTGGACCATAACACATCTTGTGCGCCGTTTGCTGAATAAGGATTTTGAGGAAGTTACTGTGCACGAGGAAATCTCAATTCTGTTTGCCGGAACGATCGGTGCCTTATGCTTCACATTTTCCGATACTTTCTGGTTTTCGGCTGTGGAAGGTGAGGTGTACTCCATGGCATCCATGTTTATAGCGCTGATTGTCTGGCTGATAACCAAATGGGAAAATGAATATGACCAACCCGACAGCCAACGATGGATTATCCTTATTTTCTTTGTAGTAGGCCTTTCTGTTGGTGTGCACATGATGGCCATGCTGGCCATTCCTGCGGTCTGCCTTATTTATTATGCCCGAAACTATGAATTTACCTGGAAAAACTTTGCTATCGCCAATGTTCTGACACTTATTGTACTGATCCTTGTGTTTAAGATTATCTTCCCGGTAATCATGACCATCTTTGGCAAACTTGAAATTTTCTTTGTGAACGGAATTGGCTTGCCTTTCCATTCGGGAACGGTGGCTGCGTTCATCCTGATGGCCGCTCTTTGTTATTTTCTGCTTAACTTTACCGGCAAGTCCGGCAATAAAATCCTGCAGACTGCTTCTTTATCACTGGTATTTATGCTCATCGGTTTCGCATGCTGGCTTGTTATTCCGATCCGCGCTAACGCAAACCCACCCATGAATCTTAATAATCCTGACACTGCTATTGGTATGCTGGATTACTATAACCGTGAACAGTATGGTGACTGGCCCACATTTTACGGTCAGAACTACACCGCCAGCCTGGATGCAAACGGGATTCTGAAAAACGAGGACGGAAGTTTCAAAAGCAAGAAAACCGGCGATATATATGAAAAAGATGAACAGTCCGGGACGTACCGTAAAGTGGGCGAGCGTTTTAATTATGTTTACTCGCCGAACCATGTAGGTTTTATGCCGAGGATGTTCAATGACGATAAAAATGTAATGGCCAATTACATCAGTATGTATGGCGCGCCTGATTTTTCATTTAATTATGACAATCCCGATATAGCCGACAGTCCTGAAGCCCGAAAACTATTCGATGAACTTCGTGCAAAATATGAGGAAGGCTCTATAACCGTATCAGACTATCTGGATGTCCGTCCTTATAACCTTATAAATGTACAGAAACCTTCGCTGGCACAGAACCTGGATTATTTCTTTAGTTTTCAGAACGGATATTATTTCCTCAGATATCTGATGTGGAATTTTGCCGGAAGGCAGAATGACCTGGAAGGAAATATGGAAAACACCAACGGTAACTGGATTTCCGGCATCTCTTTTATTGATGATGCCCGCCTGGGAGATCAGTCCAAGTTACCGGCAAAATTCAGGAATGACAGCACGGTGGCCTTTTACTTCCTGCCGCTTATCCTGGCCATTATAGGATTTTTCTTTCATCTGAACCGTGATTTCGGCCGCTTCTATGCACTGCTGTCATTGTTTGTATTAACAAGTGTCGGAATTATATTTTATACCGGCGTAAAACCTTTCGAACCAAGAGAGCGTGATTACGCTATGGTGGGATCGTTCTATGCCCTGGCAATTTGGATTGGTTTGGGAGCTGCTGCTATCCTGTGGTATCTGCAGTCCAAAATAAAATCCAATGCAGCCAACATTGTAGTAGGAATCCTGCTTCTTGGTATTCCGTTTATGATGGGCTTCCAGAATTATGCACCACATGACCGAAGCGAGCGGTATTCTGCCTATGATTACGCTCATTCCGTGCTGAAATCTTTGCCAAAAGACAATATCCTGTTCGTATATGGTGACAATGATACCTACCCGGTTTGGGGGTTACAGGAAACAGAAGGCTTCCGCGACGATGTAAAGGTGGTTAATTTCACCCTGCTTTCAACTCCTTGGAATATTGACCAGGTAAAGCGCCGTACCTATAATTCCAGCGCGGTTCCTGGCACACTGAAGCATGACGACTACCGCGACGGTACCAATGACCAGATTGTGGTGTTTGATGCGGAAAACCTTCAGGGTTTCATCCAAAATCAACTGCAGAACGGTGCACCTGAAAGTATATTTGCACCTTTTACAAAATACATAGCTCAGGATTCAATGACGGTGAAAGAGGCAGTTGAATTTATTAAACTGAAGAGTCCGGAAAAAGATGAAATGCTTAAAATGCTTTTCGGAGAGGAGAAATATGAGAAATTTAACTTCATCCCTGTTTCACGTTTTGTTATTCCTGTAAATAAAGCCAATGCTGTAAAATCCGGAGCCATAAAAGCTTCCGATCTACCTTCAGCTGTGGATCAGATCACCATTGAATACCGCCGGGGCACCATGTTCAAGAACAACCTGCTTTTACTGGATATCCTTGCCAATTTCGACTGGAAACGTACAATCAATTTCTCCAACGGAGGGGTGTATGACAGCGAGAACATATTCTATCTTGATGATTATCTGCAGTACGACGGATTCAGTTACCGATTGGTTCCAATTAAAACTTCAGCCAGGGAAGACGGTGAAATGGGCCGTGTAGACCCGGAATCACTTTATAATGTGGTAAAGAACTTCAGATGGGGTAATTTCAAGAATACAGATGTTCATTTTGATCAGACATCAACATCAAATATTATTGGCTACAGAAATTCAGCCGGAAGAGCTGCTGAAGCACTGGCACTTTCGGGACAGAAGGGCAAAGCACTGGAAATCCTTGATCTGGTATCCCGCGAAATTCCGGTTTCCAAATACAATGATCCGCGTTCACTGAGTTCTATAGCCTATGCCTACATCGTAGCGGGCGAGGAGCAAAAAGGGCTTAAACTGGCAGAGCAGCTTAAGAAAGGAATTTTTGCGGAATATGACTATTATAACAGTCTGACTCCTGAGCAACAGAAGTTTGTAGGCCGGCAGATGCGTACCAATACAATGGAATATTCCATGGTGGTGGCCGCAGTGAGCGATGCCTATAACAAGAGCGGACAACCGAACAAAGGATATAGCTATCTGGTGAAATCTTTGGAGCCTGTTGATAAGCGATTCAATACATTTATAAAGAATCTTGAGCAGATGGGTAAGGAAAAAGCCTTCCGCGAAAGTTCCAAGATTCAGCGTATTACACCGTTTTACAGTTATCTTTTTGATGTAATGAAGCCATACGATTCCACGTATGCCAGCGAAAAGGAAGATCAGATCACGAGAGCGATGATGCGGGTAACCCAGTAACTGTAAATTCAGTTTAAGTATAAGCGGACTTTTGTCCGCTTTTTTATTGGTTATATTTGTAATTAAATCCTAAAAACAAGCTGTGTGAAATACTGTGCTTTTCTGCGCGGAGTGAATGTAAACGGAACTTCCATGAAGATGGCAGAAGTTTGCAGCGTATTTGAATCAGTGGGCATGCAGCAGGTAACTTCTGTACTTGCTTCCGGCAACATTCTTTTTTCATCAGAAAAGAATCCTGAAATTATTAAGGCAGAACTTGAAAAAGCCATGTCTGCTCATTTCAATTATGACGCTTTTATGTTTCTTCGGAGTGAGGATGAAATTACAGCGATGCTGTCCAACAATCCTTTTGAAGCTGTAGCCGATTTTCACACCTATATATTTATAGGACAGAAAGACATCGAAAAAGAACTGCTCAGCATCTTCAGCAATTCGGCAAAAAGTAAAGATGAAAAAGGGCAGGTGGTAAACAGCACCTTCTATTGGCAGGTACCCAAAGGGAATACCCTGGAAAGTCAGTTTGGAAAGGTTCTGGGCCGCAAATCGATGAAGGATAAGATGACGAGCCGCAATGTGAATACTTTCGTGAAAATTTTAGCCAAATTCAACTGAAACGGTAAGGAACTATTTCTCTTTGAAAACAATATTAAAGCCTAATTTTTAGTATTTTTAACCCTTCTACGCATCATTCTTTTTTTAACAGATTACCAAAATGATTCAACATCTAAATAACATTCATCATTCAGACTCTACAAACTTTTTCCTAATCGCGGGACCGTGTATCATTGAAGGTGAAGACATGGCGCTTAGGATTGCCCAGAAAGTAATTACCATTACCGATAAATATAAGATTCCTTACATCTTTAAAGGGAGCTTCAAGAAGGCCAACCGCAGCCGCGTAGACAGTTTTACGACCATTGGCGAAGAAAAATCCCTTGAAATCCTGAAAAAAGTGGGGGAGACTTTCAGTATTCCAACCACCACAGACATTCATGAAAACGAACATGCAGCACTGGCGGCGCAGTACGTAGATGTTCTCCAGATTCCGGCTTTTTTGGTCAGGCAAACCGACCTGTTGGTTGCGGCGGCCAAAACCGGTAAATGTGTGACGCTGAAAAAAGGGCAGTTCCTTTCGCCTGAAGCCATGAAGTTTGCAGTGGAGAAAATTACGGATTCAGGTAACACCAAAACAGCGATTATTGAAAGAGGAAATTCCTTTGGCTACTCCGACCTGGTGGTAGACTTCCGCGGCATCCCGACCATGCAGCAATATGCACCTGTAATACTTGATGTAACGCATTCCCTGCAGCAGCCCAACCAGAGTTCCGGAGTTACCGGTGGACGGCCGGAACTTATAGAAACAATCGCTAAGGCCGGAATCGCCGTAGGTGCCGACGGTCTATTCATAGAAACCCATCCGGATCCAGGCTGTGCGCTTTCGGACGGTGCCAATATGCTTAAGCTGGACCAGCTGGATGCTCTGCTGCAGAAACTTACACGCATTAGGGAAGCTATCCTTTAATTCAGTTAATTTTTATAAATTTAGTACCTAAAATTCGCGACTTGAGAAGACAGATTTTCCTTGCAGCCTCCATCCTGCCACTAATGTTTTATTCCCAAAAGGAAGATACCTTACGTACACAGACCATTGAGGAACTAGTGTTCCAGAGAAAAGGGAATGTAACCCAGGATGTCACCAATGTAAGCATTAATGCACGGCAGGCAGGACAGATTGCCTCTGTATCCGGCGGCATAGAAGGTCTGATTAAAACACTTCCTTCGGTCAACTCCAATACGGAGCTTTCTTCTCAGTATATGGTCCGTGGCGGCAACTACGATGAAAACCTGATCTACATCAACGATATCGAAATTTACAGACCATTCCTTATCCGCAATTCCATGCAGGAAGGAATGAGCATCATCAACCCCGATATGGTTTCCACGGTGAACTTCTCGGCTGGAGGATTTGAGGCGAAATACGGTGATAAAATGTCATCAGCCCTGAACATCTACTACCGCGAGCCGGAAAAATTTGAGGTGTCCGGTGAAGCCAGCATGATAGGAGGGAGGCTTTCTACAGGTTTTGCTACCGGGAACAAAAAACTTACGGCCCTGGTTTCGGGACGGTACAGAAATACTAACCTTATTTTAAACACGCTGAATGAGGAAACGGATTTCAATCCGAGATATATGGATTTCCAGTCCTTTCTGAATTACCATGTGAGTCCGAAATTCTCCATGTCGTTTATCGGTTATTACTCCCAGAACGATTATGAAATGATTCCGAAAGCCAAGGAAGTTGAGTTTGGCAGCGTGAATCAGCCTATAAAAGTCAGCGTCTTCTATAACGGCCGCGAGGACGACAGATACAAAAATATGATGGGAACCTTTTCCCTGAACTACAGACCTAATGACAAATGGAGAATCCTGCTGGACAATTTCGCTTATCAGAACCGTGAGCGCGAATATTACAGTATTGCATCAGCTTATGTGCTTGAAAGTTTTGATCCGGTGACCGGTGACCCGGTGACTTCCTATGATGTAGGCGGACAGATAGACCATGCGCGGAATGACCTGATGGTCAGAACTTACGGAACTCAGTTGCGTACCCGATTTTCGCCTAATGTGAACTCAAATATCGAAGTAGGTTTTAAATTTGAAAAAGAAAACCTTCGCGACATGACCAACGAATGGCGATTGGTGGATTCATTGGGTTACAGCGTTCCGCGCGACCAGGTGAACGGCTGCCCGAAACGCAGCCCCGACCGCACGACGAGCGCGGCCGATGCGCGTTCGGGGCCGATACCCGCAACGTCCTGCTCACCGGGCAGGTCGAGCACGTGGCTGCCTTCACCGGAGGGAACCACGGACGCTCCGGCGAGAGCGACCGAGCCGGATCCCGAGAAGTCGCGCGCGA
>CAYXUO010000055.1:10355-10947 GCA_964468335.1 uncultured Chryseobacterium sp.
CGGGCGTACTGGATCCCTCGTCCATGGAACTCTATTACCATATTGCTGGGGATAATAATATAGAACCTACCCGGATGTCGGCTTATGCGCAGTATTCCAACAAGTTTTACTGGGGCCGCAGCCGTGCTTATTTCAATGCAGGAGCCAGGGTAGCCAATTGGTCTTTCAATAAGGAAACAATTTTCTCACCGCGCGCGCAGTTTGCAGTTAAACCGGACTGGAAAGCGGATATGCTTTTCCGTGTTGCCGGTGGAATTTACTATCAGCAGCCGTTTTATAAGGAAATAAAGGATTTGGACGGAAGTTTCAATTCAGACATCAAATCACAGCGCTCGATGCAGCTAATTGTTGGTAACGATTACGAATTTTCCATGTACGACCGGCCTTTCAAACTTACCACCGAGCTTTATTATAAGAAGATGAACGACCTGATACCGTATTTTATGGATAATGTGCGTATTCGGTATTCCGGGAAGAATAACGCAGAGGGTTATGCCTATGGTATTGACACCAGACTTTTCGGCGAATTTGTTCCGGGAGTAGATTCCTGGCTGTCTGCAAGTTATGCCAGGACTTTCGAAAACATAGACGG
>CAYXUO010000055.1:10957-13382 GCA_964468335.1 uncultured Chryseobacterium sp.
TAGACGGCAGGGGAGACATTGCCCGTGCAACCGACCAAAGATTCCGGTTTGCCATTTTTTACCAGGATTATATGCCAAAATTCCCTAAAATGCGTGTAAACCTGACGGGTATTTACGCTATGGGTCTGCCTACCGGAGCACCGATAATGTTCGACAACAACGGTTTACCGAGCCTGGAAACCCGTTACGATTACCAAAAAACATTACCTTCTTACAAACGGGTTGATATAGGACTTTCCTACGTGTTTATTGATCCAAAGGAAAAAAATAAGTCCTGGGGCTTCTGGGAGAATTTTGAGGAACTGACCTTGGGTGTTCAGGTTTTCAATGCATTCAATATTTACAACACCGTTGCCAACCAATGGGTTACAGATGTAAGCAATAATTATATTTATCCGGTTCCTGTAAACCTTACGGGTCGCTTTTTTAATGCAAAGTTGGAATTCCGGATAAGGTAAAAATGCCGAGAATAGAGCTGAAGACAGAAATAAATTCCAGCATCGAAATCTGTTTTGATCTGGCGCGGAGTATTGACCTGCATAAAGTATCGGCTGGACATACCCGTGAAGAAGCTGTTGCAGGGAGAACCAGCGGACTCATCAACTTAAATGAAACCGTAACCTGGCAGGCTACACATTTTTTTATCCGCCAAAAACTGACCTCGAAAATCACAGCGATAAACCGGCCGGATTATTTTGTTGACGAACAACTTAACGGAATATTCAAATCGCTCCGGCATCAGCATATATTTGCTCAGGACGGCGACAAAGTTATTATGACTGACATCTTCGCCTTTGAGTCGCCGGCGGGAATTCTTGGTCAATTATTTAACAAGCTGATGCTCACAAGTTATATGCGGAAATTTCTGATGGAGAGAAATCAGACTATAAAAGAATTTGCAGAATCTGATCGGTGGAAAGAGGTGTTGGATCCAAAGAATTATAAATAAATATGGTCCCTGATTTTTTCGGAGGTCATTACTGTTATATTTCACTGCGTCTGGTTCCAATTTAACATAATATAAATTATAGGCGTTTTTGTAATTATGTTTTTTGCTTAAACCATCCTTGCTTTACAGATAATATAGAGCTCAATACCTGCAGCATTATTTGCTTACAGTTACCCCTTTTTCTGAATCCCACAACCTACAAAAGCCGCCAGTTCTAAGATTTTCATTACATTTATGCTTCAAAAAAAGATTTATGATAAAGATTTTACTGACCCTTGTTATTACGGCTTCTGTGCTAAGCTGTAACAAGAAGAATGAATCCGTAATGAAGGATGTGAACAATAAGGATACGCTAACCCTGAACGAAAGCGATATAATGGTCGAAGAAATTCCTGAGAACTGCTATATGGAAGCCACCGGAAAAGATTCACTGTTTGTTACGCTTAGCGACAATCTGGGAACTGTAACCGGCAAAATGCATTACAAAAATTTTGAGAAAGACAGTTCTTTTGGGGACCTCGTAGGTATGGCAGATGGTGATACGTTGAAACTGGAATATAATTTCCAGGCTGAAGGCACAACCTCTACACGCGAAATCTGGTTCCTTAAAAAAGACGGCGATCTGATTGAAGGCATTGGCGAATACAATGAAACCGGAGAACAGTACAAAGACCCAAAACTTCTGAAATTTACAGGCGGACATACACTGAAAACCACCGAGTGTAAAGGTTTTGAGCGCAATTTCAAATAGATATATTTATATTGTGAATAATTATTGCAGATATACAGGATATACTAACTCGACGACCTCATTGGGCTAAAATTTAAAGCTGGATGGCTGCATTTAATAGTAATCAGGGAGCAACTGAAATGAAAAAAGCATTATTCCTATTGACAGTTTTATTACAGTCCATAGCAATAATGATGATCACCTGGGATAATCTCTTTTTATATAGTATTGATATTCTCAGCATGTCTTGTATGTGGTCTGCTATTCACAATTAATAGTTCGCGTGCATCAATCAGTAAAGCAATTGGCCAGGGAATACTTTTCGGTACATTAACGTCCCTTACCTTTACAATTTTGCTTCTGATTTGGTTTTTCAGTTATTTTCCAGGTTAATAGTATTGCTGAAACAGAACAAAAAACGCACTTCTCTTATAAGTACCAGGGTGAACTGCCAATAAACGGGCGGTTCTTCTGCTTGATGAGCCGCAAAGGCACCAACTTTTCTGCTTATTGCTTTCCGTACGTAGCCGTTTCTGACAGAGTTAAACTAGAATTGCGGAACAAAGCGTTTGGGAATAACCAATAACGGCAAATCTACATGTGAGGCGTGACGCAGTGCATAACTTCCGAAAATAAACCGGTCCAGGAATCCACGGTTTTCATGTCCCATCACCAACATATCAATGTCTTCCTTCTTCAGAATTTCAAGGCCGCTGTCAATATTATCACTGTCTATTGATTTAAAG
>CAYXUO010000056.1:0-13148 GCA_964468335.1 uncultured Chryseobacterium sp.
CATTTCATTCTTCTTGTCGGCAACTGCAATTACTGCATTTACTTTACCAAGACCGGCTTTGAAGGCCTGACCCTTGTTGGAAGAATATATTGGGTTTACATTGTTGGTAATAAGAACTCCTACCTGACCGGCATTCATCCAGCTCAGGAATTCCTGGTATCTCGCACCGTCGAATTCCTTCATCAGGTTTGCTCTGCCGGTGAAAGCCGTAGATCCAAGTTTTTGGTTAATCAGGTGTGCCAGCACATGTGCTGCCTTGGAACCGTCAGCAAATACAACTGCGTTGCTACCTTTATCCTGTAATTCCTTAACAATCTTAGCTGCAGCTGGGTTATTAACTCCGCCACCGTTCAGTCCGTTATAAACTGCCAGTAAAGTTTGGTTTACATCGCTTGGCTTCATCGGGATCCTTTCATCCGCATTTGCACCGGAAAGTGACATATTGGATTCAACCTGAATATGCTTCAGCATATTTGGGCCTGGCCTCTTAGCAGCCGCATAAGTGGTTTCAAAACCACCACCGTTATAATCTCCAAGGAAATCTGCCTGAAATGACACCACCAGTTGCGTAGCTGTAAGGTCATAGACAGGAAGGGCTCTCTGTCCGAAAACTTCCTGAGCAGCATCCAGAGATGCAGCGTAAGGATAAGCGTCATAAGTTACGAG
Source organism: uncultured Chryseobacterium sp. (assembly GCA_964468335.1). Classification (GTDB taxonomy): domain Bacteria; phylum Bacteroidota; class Bacteroidia; order Flavobacteriales; family Weeksellaceae; genus Marnyiella. The sequence continues at coordinate 667 of CAYXUO010000056.1, forward strand.
CTCTGCCGTAGGATATTTAGATTTGAACTCTGTAAACAGTTTCTTAAAAGTCGGGGAAGGGAAAGAATGTGATAAAACAACAATTCTTTTTCCTGCACCCTGCGCCTGAGTAAGCGCGTTCAGAACGTAATCATCAACTTTATCAAAAGTTTCGTCCTTACCGTTCAGTTTTGGCTGCTTTATCTTATCATTGTCATAAAGTGAAAGAATACTTGCCTGTGTTCTGGCACTGGTAATACCCATTCCTCCTGCAGCAGGATTTGGTTCGATTTTAATCGGACGGCCTTCTCTGGTCTTTACAAGAACACTTGCGAAATCGAAACCGTCAAAATAGGTTGAAGCGTAGTAATTAGGTACCCCGGGTACAATACTGTGTGGCTTCACTACGTAAGGTATGGACTTGATAACCGGTGCCTCACAAGCTGCCAGAGTTACGGCTGCTGTGGAGAATCCCAAAAGCTTCAGGAAATCCCTTCTGGAGGTACCGTTGTCGCTTTTCAACAACTGATCATCACCGAGAATCTCATCAACAGGAATTTCATTCTGAAACTCTTTCTGAGCCAGCTTACCGTTTAAAGCCGGATCTTTAAGTTCGTGAATACTTCTGAATTGTATTTTATTTGAAGCCATTGATACTTCTAATTTTTAGTTATTAATAATGACATTTACCGCACTCAAGACCCCCGATGGCATCTACAGTGATTTTCCCTTCCTTCTTAGGATACTGCTTCTTCAACTTATCATGCAGACTCTGGAAGTACTCTTTATTGTAAGAGTTGTTCATATCAACCTCAGTAGTTCTGTGACAGTCTATACACCAACCCATTGTGAAGTCGTTAGCCATCTGAACCACATTCATGGTATCAACCGCGCCGTGACATGCTTTACAAACCACATCTATCTTATTATCCGGGTTTTTCTTGTTGTGCGAACTTATAATTGCCTGCTCGCCGGCAACAACGTGCTGAGCGTGGTTAAAGTATACGAAATCCGGCATATTGTGGATCCTAACCCACTCCACAGGCTGCGTTTTTCCGGTGTACTGCTGTGTAGCAGGATCCCAACCGGTGGCAGCGTATATTTTCTGGATTTCAGCGTCATAGAATGCCTTGTCTTTTCCTGGCTCCATATAGGATCCGTTGTACTCGGAAATATTACGGTGACAGTTCATACATACATTCATTGAAGGTATTTCTGAAACCTTACCATATTTTGCAGATGAGTGACACAACTGACAGTCAATTTTATTTTCGCCTGCGTGAATCTTGTGAGAGAAATAGATAGGCTGTTCCGGCTTATAACCTTTGTAAACACCGATCCACATCATCCAGTTCCAGATTCCGTAGAAGGCAAACAGCGCAAGCAAACCAAGAAGGGCTTTACCTACATAGCTGTATTTCTCGTAAAGTTCGCCAAAAGAAACACCTCTGGAGCTGTTAAGACCGGCAAGCTCTTCGCTTTGCTGAAGTCTAACCAACTGTCTGAGTTTCAGCAGAAGCCATACCAGCAGACCGCATATTGCAATAAGCGAAACCAGGATAATTGCTGAATTTGTTTTATGTGCCTGAGCAGCCTCCAGCATTGCAGCGGAGTTCTGATCGGAAGCACCGCCATCAGCACCCGCAGTAGCTGCAGGAGCAGGTGCCGGTGGATTTGTGGTATACTCCAGAATGTCATTTATGTCCTGATCTGTAAGATTAGGAAAAGGCAACATTTCAGTCTTGTTGAACTTCTCATACACCTCATTCGCATATTTGTCGCCGGAAGCACGCAGTGAAGCATTATCCTTAATCCATTTATGAAGCCAGTCCGTGTCCAGATTCTGCTCTGTCTTTAACCTGTCCACTACTCCGCCCAGTGCAGGGCCCACCATTTGCTTATCCAAAGCGTGACAGGCGGTACAGTTTGCCTTGAAGAGCTCCTCACCCTTTTTGGCATCGCCCTGTGCATAAACAGAAGCACCGGTTGAAAGCAACAGCATTATTGCTATCAACCCTTTTTTGTAATGCTTTTTCCAACTAATCATTGATAATAAACTTGTGTTAGTACTAATTTCTAGAATTCAGAGAACATAATCAGTGGCGCAAAAATAAGACAATTAACAGGAATTTAACAGGTGAACGCCGGCCCTATTTTGGTTTTCAACTAATTTGTAACTGTTCTAAATAACAGAGTTTGGAATAATTTTTATTTGTTATAAATTTGCTTAAAAATAATACTGAATGAAGAACCTTCTCAAAATTTGCAGCCTATTGATATGCATGTTAGGATATAACGCTGATGCGCAAGAGGTTGTAAAGGTGGATACACTAAACGGAACACCCTTACAGATATCTATGGACTCCAAAGTGCAAAATGCACTGGAGGATATGGAAGACAACTGTACACGAAGTTCCAGAACATCCGCTTCAGCAAATACCACCGCTCCAAAACCTGCCAGGGTACTTGTGCCCAGCCGCGAACTGACCAATGCGGAGATTTGCCGCCGGAATCCCCGGATTCTCGGTTATAAAATACAGATAGCGGTTGTAAAAAGTAATGCTGAAGCCAATGAAGTAAAAGCCGCCTTCCGCAGAAGGTTTCCCAATATGAAAGTGGAAACTGATGCTTCCCTAAGGCCTAATTATAAAATCCTTGCAGGCAGCTATTTCACCAAGCAAAGTGCATCCGGAGATTTGGCCAGAATCCGGCAGTCTTTTAACACCGCGATTCCCATACAGTACAGAGTGTTTTGCGTAGAAGCTAAATAAAACTAATAAAATATCAGAAGCAAGCCGGTCATTACCGGCTTTTCTATTTGTAGAATGCTTCAAGAAAGTAAAAGAATTCCTGCATCCTCAGTACATTATTAATACAAAGATAGGCGAGCAACAGAATCATTACCGACAGCAAAGCAGAAAATATCTGCCTGTTCTCACGGAAGCTGTAAAAAAGCCAACCCAGCATTAAAGGCACAGCGAAAATAAAATGGCCACCGTAAATATAGGAAGTATGAAGGCCAAATTTCAGCACCACATGTATCACAATGTCCAACAGGAAGCTCACCATAAGGACCTGCACCAGTTTATTTTTCCAGTTACGGAGGTATCCCAATACGAACAGGACAAAGATTAATCCACAGAAAACATATGGAAGCGGACCTGTATAAACCTCCATAAATATGGCCTTGTACTCAAAACCTTTTGCGTTGTGATAATCCCGAATGACAAATCCCGGAAAAAGCATGTTGCCACCCCAAAACCAGGAAACCACCATATCCCATAAGGGAGTAACCTTTGGATCAGAAAATTTATCATATTGCGCTGCCGTTTTTGTAAAGATCCGTTCGATATCGAAATTGAGGCGGCTTAAATACAGAAGCACAAATACGCCTACCGCTATCAGGCTTCTCATAATGGCATTACCAACTTTTTGCCAACTTCGGAAAAGATCTTTTTCAAAGAGAACCGGCACAAATACTTTTGCTGCGTTCGTAATAGTGAGCCCACCAACTGAAACAGTAGCCAGAGCTAATGCTGCTGCCGGTATTTTTTCATCCTTACCGATCTTCAGTGCTGCATAATAGTTGAAGAGTACCAACAGAAATAAGGTGTAGGTATAGGTTTCGGGGGTGAAGGACAATAGAATGCTGGTGCTGAAAAGGGAGAAGAATACCACCAAAAATACGCAGAGGTACACCGGTAACCTGATGATGTTTTTTAAATATTTATAAATCTGCACGAGGCTTAAACTAATCGCGGTTGTGCTGCACCAGGCCAGAAAGAGTCTGAAGTCAGAATTGTATTGTCCGCCAGACAACTGCTTACCGGTATTTCGCACGAGATCGAAGAAATAATTGGCCAGTGGATGCCGCTCGAAACCCCCGCCAGTCATCACAATGGCCCGGTTGTCAAAGCTGAAGTACGCGTCCCACGGAATACGGTTATCAAAGATGATCCGGTAATTGACCGAAATCACCGAACCCAAGGTACCGTAAGCGACAAGGAAGACAAAAAAAAGTACCACTTCCGGAGCAGTGCATGGGAAAACAAGTTTCAGGAAAGCTGCAAGCTTACTTTTAAAATTCACAGTTAGAAAAATTTTTGCGAAAATACATCAAAATCACGAGCTGCAGGACAGCATTGAGCATCCCGAAACATCATCATAACCCAAAGGTCTCTTCACCGAAAATTCAGGATACAGTTCCTGATAGGGATTCTGTAGCGCATGCAGAAGTTTGTTAAGCATTCCGTTTCCACCGGCTTTTACTTCCTCTATACATTCGTACAGAAGATAATTTCTAAGGATAAACCTGGGATTGCTTTTAGCCATAAGCCTTTTTGATTCTGCAAGACCGATACTGTTCCGGTTGCGACGTAGGGTGTAAGTTCTCAGGAAGTCATTTAGCTTCTGTAAAGACGCAGCTGAAGTAACAGAGTAAGAGACCTTCGCGAAAAAATCTTCAACCCTGCCGGATTCCTCCCACATTTCAAGTTCAGTAAAAAAGAGGGTGTAATCCAATTCAAGCTCAGTCATCAGAGTTTGCCATTCTGTAAAGAATTCATCATCCTTTTCAGAGAGTTTATCAAAACCAAACTTTGCAGCCATCATTGTATCGTGATTATGCCAGAAACGGTCGCTGTACTCATTAAGCGTTTTCTCTAAAAAACCGGCATCTTCAACCAAAGGGAACAGGGCATTTGCCAGTTGCCAAAGATTCCACTGTGAAATCTGCGCCTGCTTACCAAAAGCATACCGACGCCCCGGCAAATCCGTGGTATTTGGAGTGAAATTGAGGTCGTAACTGTCCAGCATGGAAAATGGTCCGTAATCAATGGTCAACCCCAATAGTGACATATTATCAGTATTCATAACACCATGCACAAACCCAACACGGAACCACTCCGACATCAGAGAGGCAGTCCTCATGCAAACAGAAGCAAAAAAATCGCGGTGCTTTTGGCTTCCCTCCGATATAATCTCAGGAAAGTAGCTTGCAATCGCAAAATCGGCAAGTTTCCTAAGCAAGCCAATATCTTTCTGCGCCGAAATCAGTTCAAAATGACCGAAACGAAGGAAACTCTCAGCAGTCCTAATCACAACAGCCCCGGGTTCAGGCTCCGGATTACCGTCATACATCATATCACGGACTACCTGCTCGCCGGTAAGGGCAATGCTTAATGACCTGGTGGTAGGGACACCCAGATGCCACATGGCTTCGCTCATCAGATATTCACGCAATGAGGAACGAAGAACCGCGCGGCCGTCGGCCGACCTGGAATAAGGTGTTGCACCCGCACCTTTCCACTGTAATTCTGTCACTTTACCTTTTTCATCTTTTATTTCGCCTGCATAGATCGCCCTACCATCACCCAGTTGACCAGCCCAATTGCCGAACTGATGGCCGGCATAAGCAGTGGCATAGGTACGTACATTGGCCGGTAAATCAGTAGCCGCCAGAAACGAAAGATCGGTATCCTTAAATTGATCCAGACCTATTTGCTGCGAAAGTTCATCATTAAACAGAAGAAGTTTCGGGCGCGAAAAACCAACAGGCTTCACCGTAGCGTAAAGCATATTAGGGGTTTGTCTTTGCTGAAGGTTACCTGAAAGATCACCAGGGAACAGATCTAAATACTGTTGGGTAATATTTTGCAGATTCATGCGGTAAAGTTATGAAAAGCCAGATGGACAGGCCGTAAAAAAAACTCCCCCTTTCTTCGAAAGAGGGAGCGGTATCAATTAACTATTTATTAAAGTCTATATCATCGCCGGAGTTCAGCGCTTCATTTACATTATCCTCCTTACGTCCCGGAGACTTGGGTGTGTTCTTTACCGGTTCCTCTATGGTAGGATTTTTTAGATCTTCCAATGTAGGCAATGGTCCTTCATCTCCATATCCGCCGCCTAGACCCTGTAGATTTTGACACCCGTCGGTCCAGTCAGAAGGTTTCACAAATTTATCCTCCGGAGTGACTCCTAACGTCTTATCGGCCCAAACCTTCTTCATAAATATAGCCCAGATGGGGAGTGCCATCTTAGCACCCTGCCCTTCTCCTGTGCTCCGGAAGTGGGTGGCACGGTCTTCCCAACCGACCCAAACACCCGTAGCCAGATTGGGAGTTATACCCATAAACCAACCGTCGGAATTGTTATTTGTCGTTCCTGTTTTCCCCGCAATTTCAACGGCTTTGCTGATGCCCCGTCGGCCAAGTTCACCAGAAGCTGTACCGAATTCGGCTACACCTTTCATAAGTTCAATCATGGTATAGGCGTATTTTTCGTTCATAACCTCACGCTCCACCGGCTCCACTTCCTTAATTACGCGGCCGTTCGCATCCTCAATACGCCAGATCATCTCGGGTTTCATGTAATTTCCATAATTGGCAAAGGTGCTGTACGCGCCCAACATTTCATAAATGGTAATATCTGATGATCCCAGCGCAATCGCATATTCATTAGGAATATCCTCAGTTACTCCAAGGTCCCGTGCAGTCTGGATTACCTTTTTTGGACTGGTCATCTCAATAAGCCTTACGGCCACAGGGTTCTTAGAATGTGCCAATGCGTCTTTCAGTGCAAGTGACCCGCCCGAACCTTCCACTGTCCATGTTCCCTTCCGGTAGGTGGCGTTGGAAACCTGTGAACAAGGCGTCATACCCAGATTCATAATTGCCGTAGCATATACAAACGGTTTAAAGGTAGAACCTACCTGTCTTTTTCCCTGTTTAATATGGTCATACTGGAAATGCTGCCAGTTGATGCCGCCTACCCAAGCCTTTATCTCGCCTGTGCCCGGTACCATGGACATCAGACCCGCCTGTGCAATCTGCTTATGATATCTGATGGAATCCCATGGTGACATCTCCACTTCCTCTTCACCCTGCCAGGTAAATCTGGACATCCGGGTTGGAGTATTAAAGTCTATAAGAATTGAATCTTCAGAAACATTTGCGGCTTTAAGCTGTTTATAACGTCCGGTCCTTTTCACTGCAGACATCATGATGTCGTTAATCTGCTTCTTGTCAATAAAGTAAAAGGGTGCATCCTTACGGCCACGCTGTTCTCTGTCAAAACTAGCCTGAAGTTCCGTCATATGCTCCTTTATGGCCTCCTCGGCATAATTCTGCATTTTAGAATCCAGTGTGATATAAATCTTCAGACCGTCCTTAAAAAGGTTTAGTGTCTTCCCTGTCTTTTTTTCGTAATCAGTAAGATAGGATTCAATTTCCTTTCTCAGATGAAATTTGTAATAGGCAGAATATCCCTCGTCAATTGATTTTACAGGCTGATAATCAAGCACAATTGGCTGGTTCACCGCTTTATCATAGGTCTCCTGATCCAGATAGCCTGTTTTAAGCATTTGGCTCAGCACTACATCGCGGCGCTGCTTGGCACGTTCAGGATTTCTCTTCGGATTGTTCTTTACCGGATTTTCCAGCATCGCAACAAACATGGCGGCTTCCGGTAAGGTAAGCTGCTTTGTAGTTTTGTTAAAGTAAATCCTGGACGCCATCTCTATCCCGTTTGCATTATACAGGAAATCGAATTTGTTAAGGTAAAGCTGTATGATTTCTTCCTTGGTATATCTTTACTCAAGACTTACGGCTACAACCCATTCTTTGAGTTTCTGGAAACCTCTTTTTATCTTATTTGATGCAGGATCCGGCGTAAAAAGGAGTTTGGCCAGCTGCTGGGTTATGGTAGACCCCCCACCGCGGTCTCCACCATATACCACTGCACGTGCCACTGCCTGAAGGTCAATACCGGAATGCTCCTTGAAGCGTTCGTCCTCCTTGGCCTGCAAGGCATACACAAGGAAAGGCGGAAGATCTGCGAATGTAACCGGCTGTGTTTTTTCCTTTTCAAATTTACCCAGCAAGACATCGTCCGCTGAATAGATTTCAGACGCCACATAAATATCCGGATTATCGAGTTCCTGCACCTCTGGCATTTCGCCCAGGAAGCCCTGCGAAACTGCAAAGAAAAGAGCAGCAATACCTAAAACTGCCGCCACCAGGCCCGTCCAGATAAACTTAACCCACTTCTTCCATCCTCTGTTCCTGCCTTTCTTCGGAGGTAAAGGAAAAGTTCTGCGGGTTGTGCCGTCCGTATTTTTTTTAACGTCCATAGTAAATAATTACGGTTTTGTGTTCTCTATTTTTACTCCAATATCCTCAATTCCGGCCAGGGTATCATTCCTCATCGCCTGGGTAACACCTATAGAATAGCTACCCTCCTGCGCGAAGCGGTAATTCGTTCGGTAGGGGAAGTGAATTTCCTTTGTTTCGCCAAAGCCTTTTCCAAGCCATTCCCCGTCAGGTTTTGCCATGGTATACTCCACGGTGTCGGTTTCTGCTTTTTTATTTTTCAGGCTGGTAATTTTCACGATGAAACGGATATTGCTGTAGGGATAACTGTTATTGTTCCTTACCACAAAAGTAATATTTTTGGGTTCCTGCGCCTGCGCGACAGTAAATTCGAACAACTGTTCCGCATTTTTATCCCAGCTTCCGTTCAGACTGTTGGTCTTGATATCTGAACCATCAGAACCGCAGCTCCACAATGCAAAAGCGGCCAGGAGCATCAATACTTTAGGCATTTGTATCACGTTTTGGTGGTCCTTTTTTATGAAACTTCTTCTTATTCGGGTTGGGTGTACCAGGTTCCCGGTTGGGTTTACCCTCAGGACGGACACTTTGCACCCTTGGCTTCTGCTCGGCTTTCGGTCTACGCGGCTTATTTTCCGTTGTCGGGCGGTTTTCGTTAGCTGTACGGTTTTCAGGTTTCCTGTTATCCGGCTTACGGCCGCGGTTCTTACTGCGGTTTTTGCCTTCAAAACGGTCTACGCTGTTTTCCTGAATAAGGTCAGTATTCTTCGCAAAAACCTCCGGCGAAACCGCCTTCATATCTTCCAATGGCCGGGCCTTTTCGCCTTTTTTATTCAGCGCAATCATGGCCTTAACATCTGCTATTTCCAAATCGTACCAGGCTGCAGAGTGGTCCATATAGGCAAACCACATCTTTTTCTTGAAGACATCAATTTTGATACAGAAGGCCCTTCCCTTTTCAGTATCCAGGGTAGTGGACGTTGAAGGAAAGTGATGCAGCGCATCCAAATAGCTGTCCAGCTCATAGTTAAGGCAACATTTGAGTTTGCCACACTGTCCCGCCAGTTTCTGTGGGTTAATGCTTAACTGCTGATAACGGGCCGCATTTGTATTTACGGAACGGAAATCCGTGAGCCATGTGGAGCAGCAAAGCTCACGGCCACAAGATCCTATACCACCTATTTTGGCAGCTTCCTGACGGAAGCCAATCTGCTTCATGTCTATCTTGGTACGGAAAGTTCCGGCAAATTCTTTGATTAACTGCCTGAAATCCACACGGTTTTCGGCAGTGTAATAAAAAGTTACCTTTCCGTTATCCCCCTGGAATTCAACATCGGTAATCTTCATATCCAGGCGCAGATGCTGTGCGATCTTACGAGCCTGAACTTTGGTCTGTTCTTCGCGCGCCCTGGCTTCCTGCCATGTTTCCACGTCCTTCTGATTCGCCAGGCGGTAAATTTTCAAGATACCTTCTTCAGAAGCATTTTTCTTCTTCATCTGTACCTTTACCAACTCGCCGGTAAGGCTTACAACTCCCACGTCATGTCCGGGACTCGATTCTACTGTAACGATGCTTCCAATGTGAAGCGGCAAACTGTTTATGTTCTTATAAAAACATTTTCTGTCATTTTTAAATCTGACCTCAACCATATCGCACTTACTGGAAGTAGGATTATTGACGTTTGAAAGCCAGTCAAAAACACTTAATTTATAGCTATTACCACAGGTATCAACACTTTCACAGCCGTTCGCGGATTTTGTTCCGCAGTTATGAGCAGAATCTCCGGAAGTTTTACATCCACAACTAATATTTATCTGTTTTAAAATTTGTTTAATCTGCAAATTTAGAATAATTTTTATATCGCGGCTTATACGGACCGTTTTATTTGAATAAGGTCCAGGAATTGACCTCATGTGGAGCCGGAAAAATCACCGTGCAGCGCATATCATCTGCACCTGCACTTTAACACAAATTTTAAGAAATATTAACACCGCAATAAAATAAATTATATATTTGACCAACATATACGAATCATTGATTATGAAAAAAGTTTTAATCTCTACAGCTTTACTGGCAGGAGTTTTAACGCAGGCAGGAGCTTTCAGGGTTTCACTGCAGGGCGTTAAACAATTGGCTATGGCACACACCAGTGCGCATGCAGGAGATGCAAGTGTTGCATTCTTCAATCCTGCAGGTATGTCGTTTATTCCGGCCAGACTTAGTGTGGCAGCGGGTGGTTTTGGCGCGGTTACCAATGTAACTTACCAAAATCCGGTCACTATGCAGTCTTATGAAACTGATAATCCAATCGGAACGCCTCTGTATGCTGCAGTAGCTTATAAGGTTCTGGATAACGTTTCAGTGGGTTTCAGCTTTGCCACGCCTTACGGAAGTACGATACAGTGGCCTGAAGATTGGGAAGGACGGGAGATCGTTCAGAAACTTGCACTGAAGGCAATGTATTTCCAGCCGATGGTTTCTGTAAAACTAGCGCCATGGGCGTCTGTAGGAGCGAGTTATATCTACGCTACAGGTTCTGTAGACTGGGACAAAGGATTGACTCTTTACAACGGAACACTTAATATTAAAGATGAAAAAGCCAAAGGTCACGGTTTTGGTCTGGGCTTCTATTTCCAGCCTGACGACAAGTGGGATGTTTCCGTTGCCTACCGTTCACCGGTAAACATGAAAGCAGAAAACGGAGTAGCTACCTTTAATGTAAGTCCCGCACTTTACCCATTGATAGGAATCAATGCGGCAGGTCAGGATAATTTCAAAGCTACTCTGCCGCTCGTAGAAGAGTATACTATTGGTGCCACTTATAAGGTTACTCCAAAATGGACACTTTCTGCCGATATGAATTATGTAGGATGGGAAAAATATGACAAGCTGACTCTAGATTTTGAGAATGCACCTATAGGTAACCAAACAGATCCAACGGTTCTTACCAATATTAAGGATTTCCATAACACAAGGAATTTCCGTGTAGGTACCGAATACCTGTTTACATCCAAGATTGCCGGCAGACTGGGTTGGTATTATGACGAATCGCCTTATGAAGACGGTAATTTCATTCCTGAAACCCCTTCTTTTGATGCTCATGCAATCACTGGCGGTGTTGGTCTGAAGTTCGGCAGCGTGGGAGTAGACCTCGCCGCAGCCAAGACTTTCCCAAAAAGCAGAGTCTTTAATAATCAAAATATAAATTTTGCAGGCCAGGCCAAGGCAAACTCTTTCTATTTTGGTTTAGGAGTAAACTATAATATTAATTAAGAACAGGTTATGAAAAAAATACTAATATCATCTCTGGCGGCATCCGTGCTGCTGTTTTCATACAGTTGTGATACTGATTTTGAAAATGATGTAAATGACATCGCAGTCACCAGCGGAAGCGCAGATTTCAGCAAATACGTTGCCCTCGGTAATTCCCTTACCGCCGGATACAGGGACAATGCCTTATATATTGACGGGCAGAATGAATCCTACCCCTCTATAATAGCAGCCCAAATGAAACTTGCCGGCGGCGGCGAGTTTAAACAACCGCTTATGCCAAACAACACAGGCGGTTTTACCAACCTGTTTAATCCGGTTACTGGTGCATTTGCCGGAAAGTATGTGCTTTCCGTTGTAAACGGATCACTTAGCCCAACACCAACAGCTCCAACTACCGCACTGGATATAATCACGAGCGGAGGACCATACCAAAACATGGGAGTTCCGGGAGCAAAATCCTTTCATCTGGGTGTTCCGGGCTATGGAAATGCAGCGGGCTTAAGCGCTGGTTTGTCTAATCCCTACTTCGTAAGGTTTGCCTCCTCCGCAACTACATCTGTACTGCAGGATGCTGTGGCACAGGCGCCAACCTTCTTTTCCCTTTGGATAGGAAATAATGACGTGCTGTCTTACGCAACCAGCGGTGGTATGGGAACAGACCAAACGGGAAATATGAACCCGGCTACGTACGGCTCCAATGACATTACAGATCCGGGAGTTTTTGCTTCGGTAATCAATGCTTATGTAACCGCTCTTACAGGTAACGGTGCCAAAGGGGTAATCGCAAATATCCCGAATGTTACCACCATTCCTTACTTCACGAGGGTGCCTGCCAAACCGCTGGCGGGTCTTAGCGCTACGCAGACAGCACAACTCAATGGGGGATATGCACAGTATAATGCAGGGCTTTTGCAGGCAAAAAACCTGGGAGCCATTAACGATGCAGAATATCAGAGCAGATTAATAAACTTTACCACAACCGGATCAAATGGTGCGGTAATCGTGGACAAAGACCTTACCAACCTGTCTGGATTTGGAATTCCGTCTTACAGACAAACAACCTCAGAGGATCTGATTTTACTTACAGCTTCTGCTGTACTGAATCCTACCGTTGGAGG
>CAYXUO010000057.1:0-12951 GCA_964468335.1 uncultured Chryseobacterium sp.
ATCGATAAGAATGCCCAGTTCTGAAAGTTTCTTAATGTCCTCGTCTATGGTTCCCACTCTTTCCGGCACCATATCATAATACGCATCCGGTGGTGCAGGCAGGAATTCAATACCGCGTGCTTTCAGTTCCGTTACCGTATGGATAATATCTTTGGTAGCCACTGCAATGTGCTGTACGCCTTCACCTTCATAAAAATCAAGATATTCCTCTACCTGCGACTTTCTCTTACCTTCTGCCGGCTCGTTGATCGGGAATTTGGCAAAACCGTTTCCGTTACTCATCACTTTCGACATAAGGGCGGAGTATTCTGTGTTGATCTGCTTATCATCAAAACTTAGAATGTTCACAAATCCCATAACCTTTTCGTACCATTCCACTGTTGGGATCATGCGGTTCCAGTCTACATTCCCCACGCAGTGATCTACGTAAAGCAAACCAACTTCCGAAGGATTGTACACGCTTTCCCACTTCTGATATCCCGGCATAAAAGGACCATTATAGTTTTTACGCTCAATGAACATATGCACAGTTTCACCATAGGTATAGATACCGGACATGCGAACCTCACCGAATTCATCGGTTACAGTCTGTGGTTCCATATAAGGTTTTGCACCTCTATTTGTTGTTTCTTCGAATGCTGAATAGGCATCATCTACCCAAAGCGCTAGTACTTTTACTCCGTCGCCATGCTTTTTCTGATGCTCACAGATGGGAGACTCAGAGCTTAGCCCGGAGGTAAGTACCAAACGGACTTTACCCTGCTGAATTACATAGGAAGCCCTGTCCCGTACTCCGGTTTCCGGTCCTGCATAAGCAACAGACTGAAATCCAAATGCTGTTTTGTAGAAATGTGCAGCCTGTTTCGCATTTCCAACATAAAATTCAATATAATCGGTTCCGTTAATGGGCAGGAAATTCTCTGCCTGCGCTATTTTTTCCGCAAAAGTAAGTGTTGACATGTTATCTGATTTTTGAAATGCCAATTTACGAAAATTTAAAACGCTGGAAAAATTACAGTTTACTGCTCGGAAAATAAACCTGCTTTAGGTGACCGCTAAACAGCAAAAATCCCGTACAAAACGGGATCAGCTACATTTTTAAAGACATTTAAAACGCTCAAAAGTGGCGCGTTCCAGCATTTCCCTGTCGTCCGGATGAGAAATCCCAATTAATGCATTCGCACGTTGTCTAAGACTCTTGCCATATAAGTAGGCAGTTCCGAATTCCGTTACCACATAATGGATATGTCCGCGCGTTGTTACCACTCCGGCACCCTGCTTAAGGAAAGGGACAATTCTCGGCACTCCTTTCTTGGTACGCGAAGAAATGGCTATGATTGGCTTTCCGCCAGGCGAAAGTGCTGCACCACGCATGAAATCCATCTGTCCGCCAATCCCACTGAACTGGTAAGTTCCTATTGAATCTGCGCAAACCTGGCCGGTTAGGTCTATCTCAATAGCGGAGTTTATGGCCACCATCTTTTTATTCTTCATGATGTTGATTGGATAGTTTACATGCTCCACATCCATAAAGGCGAAGGAAGGATTATCATCTATATAATCATAAAGTTTACGCGTACCGAAAGCGAAACTGGTGATGGTCCTGTTAAGGTGGGTACCTTTAAATTTATTGTTAATGACATCATTGGCTACCAGGTCTACAATTCCGTCACTGATCATTTCGGTATGCACGCCCAGGTCTTTGTGGTTGTGAAGGCATTTCAGCACCGCGTCCGGAATGGTCCCTATTCCCATCTGCAGTGTAGAGCGGTCATCTATTAGTTCAGCTACATTTTTGCCGATCAGGAGTTCTTCATTGCCCACTTTTGAGCCATAATCAACAGTTAGAAGTTCTTCTTCATGCCAAACCATCTTATCTATTTTGCTGTAATGAATCATGCCGTCACCATGTGTTCTGGGCATCCTTGGATTTACCTGTGCAATGATGATTTTTGCTGTATCCACAGCGCTCCTGGCAACATCAACAGAGGTTCCCAAAGTGCAGTATCCATGCTGGTCGGGCGGCGACACGGTTACCATGGCAACATCCAGGGGCAGGTGCCCGTTTTTGAAAAGCAGAGGAATTTCGCTCAGGAAAACCGGTACAAAATCTCCCTGATCCGAATTTACTGCCTCGCGCACAGGGGTGGATACGAAAAGTGAGTTGATAAAGAAGCTGTCCTTATAGTCAGGTTTTGCAATTTCAACTTTCCCCTGCTGGGTAATGGAAACAAATTCCACGTTCTTTAGGCGTGGAGCCTGTTTTGCCAGTTCATCAATAAGTAGGTTAGGGGTACATGCACTTCCGTGCGAGAAAATTCTGTCGCCGCTTTGGACAAGTGATATCGCTTCTTCAGCGCTTACATATTGGACCATAAGTTTAAATTATGTTGCTGTGAATATTCCTCAAATTTACCCTTTTCACCACAAAGGAGAAATGAGTAAACTCAGTTTTTCAGTAATTTTTAAAAGTTTTTCAGTTAATAAAGGACGGGAAACCTACCATTTTATGTAATAAGTTTCCTTGCACAAGGATCTAGGAGATAACCAGCAGATGTTCACACCCCTACCGAGCAAATCGCCGTTGGGGAGGTTAAAGCAGGATATTAAAAAAAGGCCAACTCCTTTCAGTTGGCCTTCTGTATTGTTATTCCTGGCTTCGGTCTTCCAGATGGTTCTCCTCTGTTTCCAGCCAGGAGGTCAGGTAGGCAGGATCTTCCACTTTCAGTGCTTCTTCGGTAAGTTGCAGCGGTCGGAATGGATCAACCATTACCGCATATTCTTCGGTGAATTTTTTGCCTATACTTCTTTCCATGGCGCCTGGATGTGGTCCGTGAACTATTCCGCCCGGATGCAGCGTAAAGTCCATAAGATCAATATGGTTACGGCTCATAAAATCACCTTCAGTATAGAACAGCACTTCGTCTGAATCTATATTGGAATGATTGTAGGGTGCAGGTACGGCCAGCGGATGGTAATCGTACATTCTGGCTACAAATGAGCAGACAACAAAATTGTGCGCCTCAAAATTCTGATGGATTGGCGGCGGAAGATGAACTCTGCCCGTAATCGGTTCGAAGTTTTTGATGTTGAATTTATAAGGATAGAAATAACCGTCCCAACCCACCACATCAAAGGGGTGTGTGGCATAAATAAAATCCCAGATCTGGTTTTCCTTCTTTACCTTAATCAGAAATTCTCCCTTCTCATCGATTGGCGCTACAAAAGTTGGCGCAATGATGTCACGCTCGCAGAATGGTGAGTGTTCCAGCAGCTGACCGAATTCGTTGCGGTACCTTTTGGGAGTATAGATAGGAGAGTGGCTCTCAACCACCATAAATACAGTGTCCTCCGTGTGAAGTTCCACCTGGTAAATGGTCCCGCGCGGAATAATCAGATAATCACCGGTTTCAAAATAAATATTTCCGATAAAGGTTTTTAGTATACCCGTTCCGTTATGAACATAAAGCATTTCGTCGCACTCGGCATTTTTATAGAAATACTCGGTTGATTTTCGCGGCTTTGAAAGACCCATCTTCAGGTCATTATTCAGCATCAAAATCTTACGACTTTCCAGAAAATCGTCTTCCGGAGTTACATTCATCCCTTTAAACATACGCGGTGTAACGTTTTTCTGCACCGCTATTTTGGGTGTTACATCTTTGGGAGAACCGATGCTTTTTATCTGAGTGGGTCGGTGTATATGATATAATAAGGACGATATCCCGTGAAAACCTTCGGTTCCGAAAAGCTGTTCATAATAAAATTTCCCTTCATCGGATTTGAATACCGTATGTCTTTTTGATGGAATATTACCCGAATGAATATATCTCATGGCTGTTTTTTTGATTTCCGTAAATTTACGAATATTTCAGAAAACCTTTTTTACAGCTGCCTACAACTTACTCCTTAATATAATAGGAAGGGTTTGCTGCAGGTTCGAAGTTCTAAGGTTCAAAACTTTCAAATTTCCCGCTCTCATAGAAAAGCACAATGCGTTTTACCTTATCCGCCTTATAATCACTGTCTTGTACTGACCGGTTTGCTGGATTTTCCGCTAATCGCTGAGAATCGTCTAAAATTTCCTGCGCGGGTCTTTGTAGGTAAATTGTAGATTCTGGAGCTGTTTGTGCAGATGTCCCGGAACCCGGACTTGCTGTAATTGTATCCTCGCTTTCGGTGGAACCTAAATAATCACCTTCAATTAAATTAAACAGATCGGGCAGGGAAGTGGTACGCGGCTTATTTTCCTGTTCAGAAGTTTCAGCAGTTTCCAGTTCTCTCAGCATTTCTCCTTCACCTTTAATAATCCAGTCCCACTGCAGTTCCGGAAAACGGTCTTTCACCTTAACCAAAAAATCCAGCGAAGGTTTATTTCGGCCGGCAGTGATGTGAGAAATTGAGGACCGCTGCACATCTACCGTTTCAGCAAATTCGGAAGCGCTGTATCCTGAGTACTCTATAATCTTCGAAATTCTCTCGTTAAGGCTATCCATCTTTTCATAATTTACAATTACAAATGTAAATGTTTTGTTTACAAAAATAAAATACAAATGTAAACGAAATGCAAAATTAAAATTTTACAAAAGTAAAAACCAACCCGAAAAGAGTTGGTTGTTAGTACCATAGATATGTTAACGATGTAAATTAATGCCTTTGATGGTCATCAACTTCAGGATCATATTTAAGTTTCCTGTCTTTTTTCTTTTCCGGAAACAGGAGGGAGGCACCAATACTTATGGCCAGAATAGAAACAATGATTAACAGGGAATGTGACGTTTCAAAGCCCCAGCCTTCAAGAAAACTGTGGAATATCATCTTTAATCCGATAAAGGTCAGCAGTGCCGACAAGCCTATTTTCAGGAACCTGAATTTATCCAGAATACCTGCAAGGAGGAAGAACATGGAACGCAGTCCAATGATGGCAAATATGTTAGAAAAGAATACGATATAAGGATCTTTTGTTACAGAAAATATTGCCGGAATACTGTCTACAGCAAATATAAGATCCGTGGCTTCTACGATTAGCAGTACGATGAACAGGGGAGTCATCTTACGTACACCGTCTATGGTAACCCAAAAGCGGTTGCCTACAAACTGGTTATGCACCTTGAAATAACGGTTAGCGAATTTTACGATAGGGTGGTTCTGAGTATCCATCTGTTCTTCCTTGTCCTTCTCCAGAAACATCTTGACACCTGTAATGATAAGGAAAGCACCAAAGACATACATAATCCAGCTGAACTTCGCGATTAGTGCCGCCCCTACGAATATAAATATAAAGCGCATTACGATGGCACCCAGGATTCCCCAGAAGAGCACCCGGTGATAGTTTTTCGATGAAACACCGAAGGCAGTAAAGATCAGGATGATTACAAATATATTATCCACCGATAAAGCATACTCCACTATATAACCGGTTAAATACTCAAGCCCGAGGTTCTGGTTATAAAGCTTGATGGAGTGGTCCAGGTCCTGCGGAATGATTTTTACCGGATGGCTGTGCCTGCTGATTACAGACTGCAATTTCTCAATGCTGTCTATTCCGTGAAGAAGATGACCGTAGGTGATCAGCACAAAATAGAAACACATGGAAAGTGCTACTACGAAGAAGCTCATCAGCCCTGCTTTTTTCATGGTTACCACACCGCCCGATTTTCGGCCCATACTGAGGTCTATGGCAAGGATGATCAGTATAAACACCAGAAATCCCGCCAGGAATAAAGTTTCGTTACTCATATAAAAATTTAAGGGTCAAATATAGCGAAAAACTGGATTTTAAGTCAGTTTACATTTGTGCAATTCTGCACCCTCTTCCAAGGTTTTCCACAATTTACATGTTTGATAAACTTATGCTTGATTCACCAAAAAAAAGGTTTTCCACACTTCAAGTACATTTATAGCTTAAATTTATTTAATCCTCGTATTTTATTGAAATTCATATTATTGAATAATCAATTTATCAAATATTCAATTAACAAATTTACCAACAGACATTCTGTCAATTCAACCCGTTTAACCTATTAACAAATGTAAACCGATTGTTTTGTGCAGAAAATAATTATTTTTGAGAATTGTAAATTTTTAGCTGAATGAAATTCTTAGATGCGTACTGCAGAAACCCCAATTTCCCAAACCGATATATAGCGCCCTCAAGGCTTGCAGAATATCTACAGGACAATCTCAGCGATTACACATCGCAAATCGGGACTTCTACGCTTGGTAAGCCTATTTATATGACTACGTTGGGCACCGGTCCTGTAAGAATTCTGGCCTGGTCTCAAATGCACGGTAACGAAAGCAACTCCACTCATGCCATGCTGGATATGCTGGAGACCTTTAAACATCATCCCCTACTCCATGAGCGGTTATACACGCAGATATCGCTGGATTTCATTTTTATGCTCAATCCCGACGGCTCTGAAACCTGGGACAGAAGAAATGCGCAGGACCTGGATATGAACCGCGATTTTCTAAAGATGGAAACGGTGGAATTGCCAATTCTAAAGGATATTGCATTATCCGGCAACTATCATTATGCGCTGAACCTGCATGAACAAAGGACTATTTTCACTACTGACGGAGTATATCCTGCCACCCTGTCTTTTCTGGCGCCCTCAGTTAGTGTTGATCGTGAAATTAACGGTACCCGCCGGAAATCTATGGCTGTTATCGCTGCGGTTTATAATGCACTGAGGAAAGAATTGCCTTATCAGATAGGCAGGTATACAGATGAATTCTATCCAACGTCCGTGGGAGATAACTTTAGCCGCGCAGGGCTACCCACCCTTCTTTTTGAAGGCGGCTATTTTTTTGATGACCCCTTGCGTATGGTGAGCCGGAAATATTATTCCACAGCACTGTACGAAGCTTTATGTGCCATTGCCCGACTCAAAGGTGCTGAAGACGGCTTTGACACCTATTTCGAAATTCCCGAAAACAGGGAATCGCATTATGATCTCATTTACAGGAATGTGCGCTTAAATACCACTTTCGACTGTATCCTGGATATTGCGGTCCAGTACCGTGAGGTTTACAGAAAGGAAGACGAAGAAATTTCATTTATACCTATTGTGGCTGAAGTTGGAGATTGCAAAGACCGGAAAGGTTGGAAGGAAATAGACTGCACCGGCAGAGAGTTCCGTTCTGCTTCTGTTTATCCAAAGGTAGATGAAGAAGTTAAGTTTGAAATTCTATAGATCATTTCAAATATTGATTTTTTTTGTAAGGTTTAGCAAATATCAGTGTGCAAACTGCAATTAATTCTATATTTACCTGAATAAAATCAGGAAATCCAATGAAGAAAAAACTGAAACTTTGGGATGGCATCATGCTGGTTATGGGTTCCATGATCGGCAGCGGTATATTTATAGTGAGTTCAGACATGATGCGGAATCTGGGCTCCGGGTACTGGCTTATCGTCGTGTGGATAATCACAGGCGTAATGACGGTGTCGGCTGCTATTTCTTACGGTGAACTTTCTGCCCTTTACCCCAAAGCCGGAGGTCAGTATACTTACATTTCTGAGATTTTTGGTAAAATGCCCGGCTTCCTGTACGGTTGGGGTCTCTTTACAGTAATTCAAACGGGCACCATCGCCGCCGTGGCCATGGCTTTCGGCAAATTCGCAGCGTATTTGATTCCCTGGCTCAATGATTCGGACCCTATTTTCCGGAATGGCGGATTCCGGATCACCTGGGTCCAGATTCTGGCTATTATTATCATTCTTCTATTTACTTACATCAATACGCGCGGCGTAAAAAACGGAAAGCTGCTGCAGAATGTATTTACAGGATCCAAGATACTGGCCCTTATCGGACTCATTATCTTCGGCTTTATATTTATAAAAGATTCACATTGGGCCGGCAATATGAGTTTTGGTTGGACAGCTTTCCAGGACTTAGGCAAAGAGGTAGGCAACAACCTGCTCCCAACAGGTTGGCGGGAAATCGGAGGCATGGCGCTGATGGGCGGTATCGCCGCTGCCATGGTAGGGTCGGTTTTCAGCTCAGTGGCCTGGGAGAATGTAACCTTTATGTCGGGCGAAATGGAAAATCCAAAAAAGAACGTGGTCCGGTCAATGGTTTTGGGTACCGCAGCCGTTATGATTCTTTACATGCTCGTTAATTTCGTTTACCTGAATGCTTTGGACCGTGACGGGATTGCTTTTGCTGATAAAAACCGTCCCGCAGTTGCCGCTTCGGAGGTGATTTTTGGAAATCTCGGCACAGTTATAATGGCCGTGTTGGTAATGATTTCCACATTCGGGTGTATAAACGGCCTCGTTCTGGCGGGCGCACGGGTTTACCAAACCATGGCGAAGGACGGGCTCTTCTTCAAAAGTGCCATTGACAACAACCGGTTCGATGTACCCGCAAAATCGCTGTGGATGCAGGGAGTCTGGGCATCGGTGCTGGCATTGTCCGGGCAGTATGGCGATCTCCTCGATATGATCTCCTTTGTCATTGTACTCTTTTATATGATTACTGTTTTCGGCGTGATCTGGTTAAGATTTAAGCAACCAAAACTTGAGCGCCCATACAAGACCTGGCTCTACCCCGTTACGCCTCTTATTTACCTGCTGATCGGTACCTTGTTCTGCGTATTGCTTATCATTTACAAACCGCAATATACCTGGCCTGGATTCCTGCTTATTTTACTGGGAGTACCTGTTTATTGGTTCATTAGCAGAGGAAAGACGGGTACAGAAGAATAACTGTAAAAGTTTTCATTTCAAATTTTCTATTTTTGAGCTGAAAACTGACTGAAGAATGAAGCAGATATTGTCTTTACTTATGGCTATGGCCATAATTATCTCGTGTGGTACAGCCAAAAAGCCTGTAAAAAGACCAGATCCTTACATAAAACCGGTGACAAAAGCTGCTGAACTCCGTTCCCTGATGTCAAAGTATAACGGTAAGACCACCAGGGAAGTGGATGAACTGCTAAAGGATGCAGAAAAATATTTGGGTGCTCCGTACAAATATGCCGGAAACACTTCAGCTGGCTTTGACTGTTCGGGTTTGGTGTGTAAGGTTTTTGACGAAAACTCCATGAAACTTCCACGCCGTTCGGAAGATCAGGGAAAGGAAGGGAAGGAAGTTGATATTTCAAAGGTGCAGCCCGGGGACCTGCTGTTTTTCGCAACATCGGGTGGAAGCCGCATCTCGCACGTAGGAATCGTTCACCGTATCCTGAATGACGGTGAGATCAACTTTATCCATTCTTCCACCTCCAAAGGAGTCATCATTTCATCGCTAAATGAGAAATACTGGAACCAGGCGTATCTTTTTGCTAGAAGGGTTCTTTAAAGGCCTAGGGATGAAGAAGTACAGAACGAAATATGGCCTGGAACTTATCCTTTTTTTGGTGATTATCTTCACCTTTATTATATGGGATGTCGGCGAATGGGGCGTAGTATTGGCATTAGCAGCTGTATCACTTCTTATCGCTCTTATTCTGACGGGAATAAGCTATTCCGTAGGCGCGGAGAATCTTACGGTTCATACCTCCTATTTTACAAGTACCGAAATTCCGGTTTCAGCCATACGAAAGATAAAAGAGACCAGCAATCCATTAAGTTCACCGGCCGGATCACTGGACAGACTGGAGATTTTCTACAATAAATTCGACAGCATAATTATTTCGCCGGTGCGTACTGAAGAATTCCTGAAGGATCTGCTCGCAACCAATCCAAAGATTGAAGTGATCCGTAAACCAAAGGGGAACATCTTCTCAAAACTTGCGCTTTGAATTCATTAATGGAGATTCAATTTGTACTTTTGCAGCTATAAATAATAAACTAAGATATGTCACTACAACAGAAAATAGAGGAGATTTGGGAAAACAGGGAGCTGCTTGAAAATGAAGACAGCAAAGCGGCCATCCGCGAGGTCGTTTCACAACTCGATTTAGGTCATCTCCGTGTAGCAGAACCTACAGCCAACGGCTGGATGGTAAACGAATGGGTAAAAAAGGCTGTCGTGATGTATTTTCCTATTCAGAAGATGGAAACTGTTCAGGTGGGACCATTTGAGTTTCATGATAAAATCCCGTTAAAAAACAACTACGCTGAAAAAGGAGTGCGCGTTGTACCTCATGCGATTGCCAGACACGGCAGCTACGTGGCCAGCGGTGTAATTTTGATGCCGTCTTATGTAAATATCGGAGCCTACGTTGATTCCGGAACCATGGTGGACACCTGGGCAACGGTGGGAAGCTGCGCGCAGATCGGAAAAAATGTACACCTGAGTGGTGGCGTAGGTATCGGCGGTGTACTGGAGCCCCTTCAGGCTGCACCGGTGATCATAGAGGACGACTGTTTCATCGGTTCCCGCTGTATTATTGTTGAAGGTATTCATGTAGAAAAAGAAGCAGTTTTAGGTGCTAATGTGGTACTTACAGCATCAACAAAAATAATCGACGTTACCGGCCCGGAACCTGTTGAGATTAAGGGAAGAGTTCCTGCCCGTTCAGTAGTGATTCCCGGAAGCTATACCAAGCAGTATCCCGCAGGAGAATATCAGGTTCCCTGTGCGCTCATCATTGGCCAGCGAAAGGAGAGTACTGATAAGAAAACTTCGCTGAACGATGCGTTAAGGGATAACAGTGTTGCCGTTTAACTGCGTAAATATCTATGGCGATTCCGAAAAATATTTTTCAAACCTTTAAAACCGGTGATCTTCCGTGGATCACCCGGTTTTACATATCCAGGATGAGGAAGAAAAATCCGGGGTGGAATTATCATTTTTATGATGATCAACGCATTCTTGGTTTTTTTGAAGAGGAATTCCCACCCAGATATCTGAAAGCCTATAAAAGCCTGACCATTGGTGCTGCCAAAGCCGATTTTTTCCGCTACGCCGTACTGTACCGCTATGGCGGAGTTTATCTGGATATCGACAGTTACGTAAAAACTCCATTCGATAGATTCCTGCAGAAGGATGATGAGTTCATCATAACCCATGAGGGAAATCCGGGTTTGTATTGCCAGTGGGGACTGATTTCGGCTAAAGATCATCCATTCCTGAAAAGAACTCTGGAAAAGGTGATGGATAATATTGAAACCCACCGTTTTCCGAACGACGTTCACCGTACCACGGGACCAACGGTCTATACCGAAGCCATTAATGAAGTGTTAAGCGAAAATCCTGACACCCCACACCGACTGCTCGGAACGGATTTTAGCGGCCACCTGAAATTCAAATATAAGTTGGGACGAATTTTTCTTTATGGTAAGAAGTCGGAACACTGGAAGAAAAAACAGATGTCTCAGGACATTATAAAACCCTCAGGCGAATGAAAATTGCCTTTGATGCCAAACGGTTTTTTCATAATTCTTCAGGTTTGGGTAACTATTCCCGTGATCTGGTTCGTATTTTAGCCACCTATCATCCAGAAAACAGTTATCTTCTTTTAGATCATACGCCAACCGAAAAAGCCGGCGATATCACCGAATTACCAGGAGTTTCTGTAATGCGGACCAAAAAAAGTTTTCTGTCCAGGCAGCTTAAAATGGGCCTGGAAGCTCAGGAGGCCGGTGCAGAAATTTTTCACGGACTTTCCGGGGAAATACCCCTCAAGTGGAAGTCTGATTCAGCCATAAAAAAGGTAGTGACCATCCACGATCTTATTTTTCTGCGCTATCCCAATTACTATTCGTGGACGGACCGAAAGATCCATTTCTGGAAATTTAAAAAAGCGGCAGAAAATGCTGACCTCGTCATCGCGATTTCCGAACAGACCAAACGGGACATTATTCAATATCTTAAAATTCCTTCAGAAAAAATAAAAGTGGTTTATCAGGGTTGCCACGAGGCTTTTAAGTCGAAGCCTGATAAAGATTTACAAAGCTCATTAAGAAAGAAACATCAGCTGCCTGAACGTTTTATGCTGAGTGTCGGTACCATAGAGGCCAGGAAGAACCTGCTCAATACCATAAAAGCGGTAGAGGGCGCGGGTATTCCTTTGGTGGTTTTGGGAAAGAAAACATCATACTACAAAAAAGTAGAAAAATTCATCAGGAAAAATAAAATGCAGGATCAGGTTCAGTTTCTGGAAGGACTGACGATGACTGAGTTGGCTGAACTCTATAAAATGGCCGACATCTTTGTTTATCCCAGTTTATTTGAAGGATTCGGAATACCGGTGATTGAAGCGCTTTTTTCAGGTACCGCAGTCATTACGAGCAATACAAGTTCACTCCCTGAAGCCGGCGGTCCCGATTCAATGTATGTAGATCCGCAAAACGTTTCGGACCTGAAGTCCAAGATTGCTTTCCTATGGAACAGCGAAGCCGAGCGCGAAAGACGGGCGGATAAGGGCAGGGAATATGCGCAGCGGTTCACCGACAGCCGTGTAGCAGAAGATCTGATAAATGCTTACGAAAGCCTCCTCAACAAAAAATCCTGAGCGTAACTCAGGATTCTTTATTTATCTTTTAATCATTATTTTTTTTGAAGTACTCTGACCTTCGGTCTGCAGTTTTCCTATATAAACGCCTGTGGGTAAACCTGAGACATCTATCTTTTTGGTATCATCTGCCCGAATCACGGACTTACCACTCATGTCTGTAAGTTCAAAACTCAAGTCACCGGATTCTGAACCGGACGTTTTAATCTCAAAATAATCCTTTGCCGGATTTGGATATACGGCCCAATCGAAAGCTGCATGCTCTGCACCCGGTTCCGATACTGAAAGTGTGGTTGATGCTATGGCGAAATGCTGGACTGCTCCCAAAGCTGCCTTGGTGACATTAAACAGGAATACGGGATCCATATTGGATATGATGTCGCCGGAGGTATGAGGGTAAGGATTGGTGTTGCCATAACCTTCGTAAAAACCTGTAATCACCTCACCGTTGTTCTGGAAAGGCATATAATCCGAAGAGTAAGCCGGTGCCACTCCGGTGTTGGTTTGCAGGGGTGAGTATAACGCCACACAATTCTTAAG
>CAYXUO010000058.1:0-12672 GCA_964468335.1 uncultured Chryseobacterium sp.
ATGTTCTGAGGGCACTTGCGCTGCATCTTGGTTTGGATGAGTTTTATTTTGACAGATTTGTTCAGGAAGGAAATTCCATCCTGAGACCTATTCATTATCCGCCAATTACTGAAGAGCCCGATAATGCTGTTCGGGCTGCGGCTCACGGCGATATTAACCTCATTACCTTACTTATGGGGGCGCAGGGAAAAGGCTTGCAGGTGATGAATCACGACGGTGAGTGGGTAGATGCCATTGCCGAACCGGATGAACTTATGATTAACGTGGGTGATATGCTTTCGAGGCATACCAACAACAAACTTAAATCTACCATACACCAGGTGGTTAATCCACCGCGTGAACTTTGGGGAACTTCCCGGTACTCCATTCCCTTCTTTATGCACCCCGTGAGTGAAATGCCGCTGAATGCGCTGGAAAATACAGTGGATGAGCAACATCCTAAGTTATATGAAGACACTACGGCCGGCGAATTTCTGCATGAAAGGCTTGTTGAACTTGGATTGATTAAGATATAGCATAAGGCGGACGAAAGTTCGCCTTCTTTTTTAGAAAAGTCGCAACTGCTGATCACGCGAACCCGTAAAGTGCTCAGTAGAAAGTCTGCGTGGTTCCTGATTGGGAAAATATTTCCTTTTGCCCAGGGCGAAGGTGCTGTGAATCATCTCTGCGATATTGCCTTCTCCTTTATACCGTTCGTGGAATCTTTTTTCGCCGAGGTTGCCGCCACGCATAGACCGGATCAGATTAAGTACTTTTTGAGCCCGGTCCGGAAAACTGGCATTAATCCAGTTAATGAATACGGGCTCTACAGTATCATTCAAGCGAACAATGATATATCCAAAGCTCTGCGCTCCGGCATCGGAGACAGATTTCAGGATGGTTAGGCTTTCGTCACTTGTCAGGCCGGGAATTACGGGTGCCACCATAACTCCCGTGGGAATATTACTTTCCGAAAGGATTTGGATGGCTTTGAGCTTATTATTTACCGAAGAAGTTCGCGGTTCCATCCTTCGCCGGATGTCCTCATTAACGGTAGGAATGCTGAAGGATACCGAAACCAAATTTTTTTCGGCCAGTTGGCTTAGAATGTCAAGATCCCGGAGAACTAGTGAATTTTTGGTCAGGATACTCACAGGATGTCTGTAATCCAGACACAGCTGAAGGATTTGACGTGTAATCTCAAATTTCCGTTCAGCAGGTTGATAGCAGTCTGTGTTACCGGACAGCGAAATGGTTTTGGCAATGTAATTTTTTTTCCGGAAAAATTTCTCCAGCAGTTCCGGTGCGTTCTTCTTCACCATGATTTTTCTTTCAAAGTCGGTACCTGCAGAATAGCCCCAGAATTCGTGCGTGGGCCTGGCAAAACAATAAGAGCAGCCGTGCTCACATCCCTGATAGGGGTTCAGCGAATATTCCATCATAAGATCGGGACTGGTAATTTTATTAACGACAGTTTTCGGGAAGACTTCTGTAAACGAAACTTTCATATTCTCCACATCCTCATCTTCCGGCTCAAATGTAAATCTGTGGAACCGGTTTAATTCATTGCGCTGTGCGCCCTGACCTTTCTTAAATTGTTCATCCATGCTTTCCATCTTTTAGCCAAAATAAAAATCCTGCTTTAAACAGGATTGATAAGATATATGCAGAGAGTCTAGAGAGAAGAAAGATATTCTACGCCGTGGTGTGCCTCATCCCGGTATCTTTTGTCAAAATGACGGTGAAAATCGGAGTAATAATCATCATATTCCCTGCCTTTCTTCTGCAAAATTCTTCTGATTCCGTAAATTCCTAAACCTATTATAATTCCGACGGTTCCGGCCAAAATAATCCCCGTTCCTGTTTTCATACTGATTGTTTATTTATCTGCATGAGCAAATCCTGTACCTTTTAGGGTCCATGAACATTAACAGGCCGTTAAATTTTGCTTAAATTTGAAAAAAGTAATCCTATGAAATTTAGAACCGCAATACACTCTGCCGCCGTGGTTTTCCTGGCCTCGTGCGCCAATCAGAAAATGAACAATACGCTAAAATATCCTGAAACCAAGAAAGTCAGCCATACAGATACCTACTTCGGAAAGGAGGTGGCCGACCCTTACCGCTGGCTAGAAGATGACCGTGCTGCTGATACCAAAGATTGGGTACAGCGCGAAGTAAAATTCACACAGGATTATCTGTCTAAAATTGGTTTCCGGGAACAACTAAGAACGCAGTTGAAGGACCTTTGGAACTACGAAAAAATCGGGGCGCCTTTTAAAGAAGGTGATTTCACTTACTTTTATAAGAATGACGGATTGCAGGCACAGTCTGTACTGTACCGCACAGACCGCAACAATAACACAGAGGTTTTCCTGGATCCCAATAAATTTTCGGAAAAAGGAACAACTTCTTTGGCGGGTGTCTCCTTCAACAAGAAAGGAAATCTGGTAGCTTACTCCATTTCGGAAGGCGGCAGTGACTGGAATAAGATCATCATCATGAATGCGCTTACCAAAGAGATCATTGATGAAACTATTGTTGATGTTAAATTTTCCGGTGCCAGTTGGTTGGGCGACGAAGGCTTTTTCTACTCAAGTTATGACAAGCCGAAAGGCAGTGAGCTTTCTGCACAAACCGACACGCACAAGGTATATTTCCATAAACTTGGAACAAAGCAGAGTGCGGATAAGATGATTATTGGCGGTGAATCCTTTAAAAGAAGATATATGGGTGTTGGCGTATCCGATGACGGTCGGTTCCAGATCCTGAGTGCTTCTGAAGCCACAAACGGAAATGAGCTTTACATTAAAGATCCTAAAAAGCATAAGGATTTTGTTGCCGTACAAAAGGGTTACGATTATAACACCGATTTTGTTGATTCAAAAGGCGACTGGATCTATGCCCTCACCGATAAAAACGCACCGAATATGCGTCTTGTTAAATTTCACATAGACCGTCCGGACGTCTGGACAGACGTAATTCCTGAAACCGAGAACGTATTAAGCGTGTCCACAGGTGCGGGTTATATATTTGCGCGTTATATGAAAGACGCTGTGACTTCGGTTCAGCAACTGGATTACGAAGGAAAACTGATAAGGACTGTACAACTGCCGGGAATCGGAACTGCTGCAGGATTTGGCGGCAAGGACGATGCTGCTGAGATTTATTACTCCTTCACCAACTATATTACGCCCGGAACCATTTATAAATTTGATCCCAAAACCGGGAATTCTGTGGTTTACCAGAAACCAAAAGTAAAGTTCGATCCGGCCAATTATGTTTCCGAGCAGGTGTTTTACACCAGCAAAGACGGCACAAAGATTCCCATGATGATCAATTACCGAAAAGGTACTAAGCTGGATGGTAAAAATCCCACTATACTTTATTCCTACGGTGGTTTCAATATCAGTCTTCAGCCAGCTTTTTCGGTTGTGAATGCCGTTTGGATGGATAATGGCGGGATTTACGCCGTTCCGAATATCCGTGGTGGCGGAGAGTATGGTAAAAAGTGGCATGATGCAGGGACCAAACTTCAGAAGAAAAATGTATTTGATGACTTTATTGCTGCGGGCGAATATCTTCAGCAGAAAGGGTACACCTCACCGGAATATATGGCGCTGTCCGGAAGGTCCAATGGTGGCCTTTTGGTTGGGGCGGTAATGACCATGCGTCCGGATTTGGCTAAGGTAACCTTCCCGGGAGTTGGCGTGCTGGACATGTTGAGGTATAACAAATTTACCGCCGGCGCAGGCTGGAGCTATGATTACGGTACAGCTGAGGATTCCAGGGAGATGTTTGACTATCTGAAATCTTACTCACCGGTACACAATGTAAGGAAAGGGGTTTGCTATCCTTCCACTATGATCATTACAAGTGACCATGACGACAGGGTTGTGCCGGCCCACTCGTTTAAGTTTGGAGCGGAGCTTCAGGAAAAACAGTCATGCAGCAATCCTGTGCTGGTTCGTATTGAAGTAAATGCCGGACATGGAGCAGGACGCAGTACAGATCAGGTGATTGCCGAAAATACCGACCTGCTGAGTTTTGCGCTCTATGAAATGGGCATCAGAAATATTAAAAAGTAAAAGTAAATGGCTTCCGCAAACGGAAGCCATTTTTTTATCAGTAATCAGTTAACCTCTCACCCGTTTTTTAATTGGAATAAGAAGTTCCGTCAATCCATTAAGTTTTATCTCATAAATCGTGGACAACTGCATGCCCAGTTTTCCGGGAGGCATTCCCTGGCTTTGAAACCATTCCAGATAGGAAATGGGCAAATCTGCGATGGTTACTCCTTTATACTTACCGAAGGGCATTTTTTCCGTACATATCTCAACAAGGATCTGCGGGTTCAGTCCGGCTGTCATTCGCTGTCGGGATTTAGTTCTTTGGTAATGAGGAAAAGGTTTTTATCCATCATTCCCTGCACGCTATGCTCTACATCCACCGGTATTTCATACACATCCAGTTCCTGGAGGTCCAACTGCAGATCCGGTAGGTTAAATTTTAACGCTCCTTTCAATACCACCAGGGTGGCAGGAACGGACGTTGTGTGTTTTTCAAGAAATGCTCCCTTTCCCAACGCCACTGCAAACTGCTGGATATGATCTGTTTTCCTGACTTGAAAGACAGAAGGTTTATGCAGCAGGAAATCGGTATATTTTAAGATATTCATCACTATTTATTTTAAAGTTTTGCTTTGGCAAACAAAATCGGATGTCGGTACTTCCGTTTTCTTTATACCATTGAAGCCGGCTTCCACTTCCGTGAAATTCCGGATGCCGCGTGAATTCAGAATGCTGGCCGCAATCATGCTGCGGTATCCCCCGGCACAGTGCAGAAAAAAATGACCATCCTCTTCCGCGAGGTTGCCTGCCCATTCCGCGATCCTGTCCAAAGGCGCATTATATGCGTTTTCTACATGCTCAGCAGCATATTCGGACTCCTTACGGATATCGATTACCTTAGCATCTTTGGTGAAGCGTGCAGCAAATTCATCCGGTGAAATACGGTTCACTTTATCAGTTTCCATTCCATTTGTCTTCCATCGCTCAAAACCGCCTTCCAGATAACCGATAACATTGTCAAAACCAACGCGGGAAAGCCTTGTGATAGCCTCCTCTTCAGTTCCGGCCTCCGCCACCAAAGCAATGGGCTGCTTTACATCTACAATCATCGCACCTACCCATGGGGCAAAATCGCCCTTCAGACCTATATTGACAGAATTCGGTACATAGCCGTGATGGAATTCGGCAGCGCTTCTGGTGTCAAGTATAAGGGCACCTGTCTGTTCCACAACAGATTCAAAATCCTGCGGAGCAATTGGCTTCATCCCGTTGTTCATCACGTTTTCAAAACTTTCATAGCCTCCTTTATTCATCGCGACATTCATTCCGAAGTATTTGGGAGGTGCCGTAAGACCCTCCAGAACAGCTTCCACAAAAGACTCCCTATTCGGCTGGAGCAATGCATAGTTGGTTCTTTTCTGATTTCCCAGCGTGTCCACAGTTTCCTTCTGCATATTTTTTCCGCAGGCAGATCCGGCACCATGTGCAGGATAAACAGTAACCTCATCGGGGAGGGGGAGTATTTTGCTCTGAAGACTGTCGTACAGCATGCCGGCCAGTTCTTCCTGGGTCATATTTGCTGATTTCTGCGCGAGGTCCGGCCTGCCTACATCTCCCAAAAAAAGGGTGTCACCGGAGAATATGGCGTGCTCCTTACCTGTTTCATCAATAAGCAGATAGGTGGTGCTTTCAAGCGTGTGCCCGGGAGTATGTAGCGCTTTTATCTTTATATCGCCAATTTCAAATATTTCGCCGTCCTCAGCAATAACGGTTTCAAAGTCTGCATCGGCATTTGGACCGAAAACGATCGGTGCTCCGGTGCTTCTGCTCAGATCCAGGTGTCCGGAAACAAAATCAGCGTGGAAGTGGGTCTCAAAAATGAATTTCAGTGTAACTCCATCCTTTTTCAGCCGGTCCAGATAAGGCTGCACTTCGCGCAGGGGATCAATTATTGCGGCTTCCTCTCCGGAAACGATGTAATAAGCGCCCTGAGCCAGACAACCTGTATATATTTGTTCTATTTTCATTTTAAATAAGTTGAGGGTTGGCAAATTTCGTGTTTTAGATTTAACCGTTTCTGAGTGTATGATTGAGACTAAAAATTATGCAGTCAGTTTTATACCTGTTTTTCATTATGTGATTTGCTTGAGAAAAAGTTCATTGAGGATGATAAATACTGCCATAATCAATACAAACCAGCCAAAAAGCGGTCGGAGCTTACGGCCTTCTATCCGTTTGGCAAGCTGAACTCCGATTAATATGCCCAGGACTGAGAGTGCGCTGAAAGACAGCAGGAAACGCCAGTCTACATCCACCTTATCCAGTGAGGAAACGAAGCCTATCATTGAATTTATTGCGATAATGAAAAGTGATGTTGCTACAGCCTGCTTCATAGAGACACGCAGTAGCATAACCAGTGCCGGTACAATCAGGAAGCCTCCGCCCGCACCAATAAAGCCCGTTATAATCCCCACCAAAAGTCCCTGGGATATGAGCAGGGTGTAATTTACATCTTCTGATTTCCGGATGCGCTGCCGGTCTATTTTCCTGATCATCTTGATAGCTGAAATAAGCATCAGCAGTGCGAACAGGACAAGGATAAACATCTCCTTAGTAACAGTAATACCCCATCTGTTTATGATAAATGGTGGCAGGTGTGGTAAAACCACCCGACGCGCGAACAGGATCCCCAATACAGAAGGCAAGCCAAACAGTAGTGCAGTTTTATAATTGATGCTTCCTTGCCTTATGAACCCAACAGAACCTGCCGAACTGGTAACACCGACCACGAAGAGTGACAGAGTAGTTGCGGTGATGGCATCTATTTTAAAAATGTACGCAAAAACCGGTACACTAAGTATGCTTCCGCCGCCACCAATCAGACCCATCACGAGTCCGATTACTACTGCAAAGAAATATCCCAGAATCTGCATTATTATAATTGGATCAATAATGATGTAATAGGTCTATACCGGTGCACTGCATCAGGAAATGCCGGTTATTTCAAGTGTGCGGTCGCCCAACTGCAGGCTGTCTCCTTCTTTCTTACCTCTTATCTTCGCATATACCGGAGCCTCCGGCGAGATGCAGTAAACCTCCTTATCGTTATATTTGAAAGCAGGCAGGGCCACGCCCAGGAAAAAGTAGTTTTTATCGGTTTCTATCAGTGCACCGTGTTCGGCCACAGTATAACCTTTATCCTTTTCACCTAGTACGAAGTTGAGGTCAGATTTTTCCTTACTCAGCATTTTTTCAAATCTCAGCTGCATATCTTTCGCCTCGGTTTGGCGCGCGTAATCGTCCGGGTCTGAGGTGTCATCTTCATCTTTATCAGATTCCTTTTTATATAGATT
This sequence comes from uncultured Chryseobacterium sp., assembly GCA_964468335.1. Lineage (GTDB taxonomy): Bacteria > Bacteroidota > Bacteroidia > Flavobacteriales > Weeksellaceae > Marnyiella. Next base: position 7,402 of record CAYXUO010000058.1, read on the forward strand.
TACGGAGTTTTGCAGGTTGGCAATCACCTTATACTGCTCGTCCAGAATTCTGGAGAGTATTTCTTCTCGTTTCATTATTCTTGGTTTATAAACGAACCAAATATAAGTAAATAAAAGAAGTTTCGGAAGTAAAAGGGTACTTATATCGTGGCAAAAAGCCCGGGATAGGTTAGTACGATTTCCTGTCCAAAAACGGTCTGCCACGTCATTCGGTGATTAATTTTTTAAGGAATGGATTTTCAATGTATCTATAAGTCGGAAACATGAATACCTGTGCCGAGTACTGGTCATTTTAATTTTCACTCAAAAAAAATTACCTTTAACAATTCAATTCAGTCGTTATGGGGAGCAGAGCAAAATTTATACAGGATCTAAACGGGCGTTATGTGCCTAAAGGAGAGTATATTATTCTGGGCAAGGGGATATTGGACGGTGAGGTAGTAAAAGAGGTAGATGTACTGCTGCCACTGAAAACCATCAATCGGCACGGACTCATTGCCGGAGCCACAGGAACGGGTAAAACAAAGACGGTACAGGTTTTTGCGGAACAGCTTTCACATGCGGGAGTTCCTTCACTGGTTTTGGATATCAAAGGAGATTTTTCCGGAATATCGGCAGCCGGCGTCAGGAATTCCATTATAGAAGACCGATACGCTAAAACGGAACTGTCCTGGACCGCGCAGAATTTTCCGGTGGAACTTATGACCATTTCCGGCGAGCGCGGCGTAAAGCTGCGGGCCACAGTTACTGAATTCGGGCCCCTCCTGCTTTCAAAAATACTGGATCTGAATGATACTCAAACCGGCATCATGTCCATTGTTTTCAAATACAGTGACGATAAAGGCCTGCCATTAATTGATCTCGAGGACCTAAAAAAGGTCCTCAAATATGTAACGGATACACCTCAGGGTAAGGCCGATATTTCCAATAACTATGGTTCCATCTCGCCGGCATCGCTGGGTGCAATCCTGCGGTCCATTGTCGCAATGGAACAGCAGGGTGCCACTGCATTTTTCGGAGAGCCCAGCTTTGATGTACAGGATTTGCTGAGTCAGCGGGAGGGTAAAGGAGTAGTAAATATTTTGAGGGTCGGAAATATTCAAAGCCAACCTCAGCTCTTTTCTACCTTTATGCTGTCGCTTTTTGCCGAAATTTATCTTACTTTTCCTGAAGAAGGAGATACCGGTAAACCCAAACTGGTTTTGTTTATTGATGAAGCACATTTAATTTTTAAAGAGGCTTCCAAAACCCTGCTCAACCAGATTGAAACTATGGTGAAACTGATCCGTTCCAAAGGGGTAGGGATTTACTTTATAACACAAATTCCTGGCGATGTGCCGGAAAACGTCCTTAGCCAGCTCGGTCTGAAGATCCAGCATGCCCTGCGGGGATTCACGGCCAAAGACAGAAAGGAAATCAACAAGGCGGTGGAAAATTACCCGCTTACAGAGTTTTATGATGCGGGTCAGCTTATTCAGAACCTCGGTATTGGCGAAGCCTTTGTAACTGCTTTAGACGAGAAAGGTATACCCACACCTCTGGTCCATACCTATCTGATTTCACCGGAAAGCCGGATGGATGTGCTTACGGACCAAGAAGTCGCAAATCTCACTTCCCGTTCTAAGTTGGTGGCCAAATATGAACAGTCGGTAAACAAAGATTCGGCTTACGAAATGCTGACCACCCGAATGGAGCAAACAGTGGCTGAAGTTGGGCCGTCACGGAAAACAAAACCGGTGAAGGAGCAGCCGGGCATGTTTGAGACTGTGATGAAATCCAGTGCCGGCCGGACCTTTACAAATACGCTGATGCGGGAAGGTGCAAAAGCGATTCTGGGCATGTTCGGGCTAAAGCGAAGAAGATAAAACAGGGAAACTATACAATGTATTCAGTAATAGACATAGAAAGTAACGGAGCAGGATTTCGGAAGGAAAGCATTATCGAGATTGCCGTTTATAAATATGACGGCCACGAAATCGTAGATCAGTTTATGTCTCTGGTAAATCCGGACAGTGATATTACGCCTTTTGTACAGAAACTCACGGGAATAACACCGAAGATGGTGCGCACGGCACCCCGATTTCATGAAATTGCCAAAAGAGTGGTAGAGATGACCAGCGGAACTACCCTGGTGGGTCACAATATCGAATTTGACTACCGTATGCTGAGACAGGAATTTAAACGTCTGGGTTATGAGTACCGAATTAATACACTGGATACTATTCCTTTAGCTAAAAAATTAATTCCGGAAGCCGAGAGTTATTCGCTAGGAAAACTGGTGAAATCACTCGGAATTCCGTTAGTAGACCATCACCGCGCAGCAGGTGATGCCAGAGCTACATTAGACCTTTTTAAGCTTCTGATTATCAAGGATAAAGATTCCGAAATTATTCAGCAGCAGCATGATCACCTTAATGCAGATACTTATCTCAATAAAATCCGCGACCTTACACAGGATTTGCCGGCGGAAAGGGGTATCATATACCTGCAGAACGAAGACGGGAAAATTATTTATTCAGATTTCTCAGACGACCTTCGTAAATTTGCTAAAAGTGTATTTACGTCCAAACTGAAAAAATGGAAACAGCTTCAGGATGATGTGAAGCAAATTCATTATGAACTGACGGGCAATGATGTGCTGGCAAGGCTTATGATGCGAACTAAAGGACTTCACAAGAAAGAAAGCCTGCCGTTCGGACTTTTCTTCATGAAGGGCAAATACACCGTTGAGAAAATTGCGCCCCGGGAAGAGAGTCAGCCCATCCTCAGGTTTAAATCATTTACTCAGGGACTCAAGGCGGTCAGTTTTATAAAATCTCGGGAGGAGTTTCAGGACGCTGATGAGCTCAGGAAAGCTATTTCACTTCTAAACCGCAGCGAAATGTGGATTACGGAAGGGAGAACCCGCGGCGAAAAATCATTTATGATACTGAAAGGCGGAAAGATTACGTCATACGGGTTTTATGAGCTGCATACTCAGATCCAGACCTGGAATAAGATTTCAAAATTAAAGATTGATCTCCCGCACCCTACAGCAGAACTTAATAACGACCTGCAAATGCTCCTCCTGAAAGGAGACTGCGAAATCCATGCGCTGCCCGAGTGAGGCTGCAGTCGTCGGAATGATGATTTTTCTGTTTATAATTGAAAAAAACAATACTTACGAATTTATATAATATGACTAATAAAGACTTGCTGAAAATAGCAGAGCAGTTTGGAACCCCTGTATATGTGTACGATGCGGAAAGTATAAAAATGCAGTACGAAAAACTGACTTCATCTTTTCACAGGCACACCCGTTTTTTTTACGCTGCAAAGGCACTTACCAACATCAACATCCTCAAATATATTGAGAGTCTTGGTGGGGGACTGGACTGTGTGTCTATAAATGAAGTGAGGCTGGGACTGCGTGCGGGCTTCACCAACGACCGCATCCTGTTTACTCCCAATTGTGTGGATCTGAAAGAAATTGAGGATGTAATGGAACTGAAGGTGCACATCAATATAGATAATATCTCCATACTGGAGCAGTTCGGGAACAGGTATGGTTCATCATATCCCATATTTATCAGGATCAATCCGCATATTTATGCAGGTGGTAACCATAAGATTTCAACCGGACATATTGATTCCAAGTTCGGGATTTCCATCCATCAGCTCAGGCATATCGAGCGTGTAATGAAATCTACAAATCTGCTGGTAGAAGGATTGCATATGCATACAGGCAGTGAAATTAAAGACCCCGACGTTTTCCTGCAGGGCCTGGAAATCATGTTTGAACTTGCAGAGCATTTCCCGGACCTTAAATATCTTGACATGGGAAGTGGTTTCAAAATCCCTTATCAGGATGGCGACCTGGAGACGGATGTAAAAACGTTAGGAAAGAAAGTGGAGAAGGCACTTTCAACCTATCAGAAAGAAACAGGTAAGAAATTCCAGCTTTGGTTTGAGCCCGGAAAATTTCTCGTGGGAAACTGCGGTCATTTTCTGGTGAAGGCCAATGTTATTAAGCAGACTACAGCTACTGTATTTTGTGGGATCAACTCTGGGTTTAACCACCTTATCAGGCCCATGTTCTATGACTCCTACCATTTGATTGAAAACCTTTCCAATCCAAAAGGTGCCCAGCGTATATACACCGTTGTGGGGAATATTTGCGAAACAGACACCTTCGCCTGGGACCGGAAACTTAACGAAGTTAGGGAAGGGGATGTCCTGGTATTCCGTAATGCAGGTGCTTACGGTTTTGAGATGAGCTCTAACTTCAATTCCCGTCTTAAACCTGCTGAAGTGCTTTTCCTGGACGGTAAAGCGCATCTGATCAGAAAGCGGGATGAATTTGAAGATTTGCTAAGGAACCAAATTGAAATATTGTAATGAAAAAGATTCTGTACTTACTTGTCATCTGTGTCGGCTGGGCTTCCGGCCAAAGTACGGAGCAACAGGTGCATCAAAAGATCATTTATACAGAACCCGCAAAATTTCCCGGTGGTGACCAGGCTTTTCAGGCAGAACTTCATAAGATGGTTTACAGTTATCTGGATATGGACCAGTATGCGGCGAACGGACTTTTTAATTTTCTTTTGGAAATTGATGAAAAGGGAAAGATTGTCAATGTGAGTATATTCCCCAAAGTTAAGAACAGCGACATGTTTATAGATGATATGACCTTCGCCGTAAAACGTATAAAGCCACGCTGGACTCCGGCGATGCATGATGGGAAACCGGTGAAATCCAAACGGCTTTTAAAAGTTAATTTTATATCGGATCATTTCGATCATGACTAATCCTATTATTTACTATAACCTGAGTAGATCTTAACTTTACTAAAATTCAACATCATGAAAAAACTGATATTTATTCTAATGTTCGCGTTTGGTCTTGTGCCTGCGCAAACCCTGATTGAGGACAGCGAGATTTCTGAAAATTCTGAAGAGTTTGTCCGTGTTGCCATCTCCTATGAACTGGATCATCCAACGGAGTATTACCGCCTGAAGTGCGATTCGCCGGCCTATGCGCGGTTTACCGGTGGTGAAACGGCTTTCAAGCAGAACATCAGCAGGCAGATGAAAGGTTTTCTGGATACAGGCCTTTACACAGTAAACGGCACTTTTGAGCTTATTCTTTTCATAGGAAAAAATGGTACGCTGCAGCGTTTTCAGTTAAAGCCTGAAGTTCCGAACGGTCATCTTCTGGAACGCGACGTAGAACTTGCCTTAAAGAATATGAACCCATCCTGGACACCCGCAAGTTGTAACGGAATAACTGTAT
>CAYXUO010000059.1:0-12506 GCA_964468335.1 uncultured Chryseobacterium sp.
ATTGCTTTTTCGAAGTCTCCTTCTGCCTCAACCAAAGCTTTCTTGCAGTCCATCATACCTGCCCCTGTCGTGTTTCTAAGTTTTGCTACGTCTGCAGCTACCGGTGTGTACATATATTTATTGTATTTAAAAAAAGAGTTAAGTTTAGAATCTTTTTTGAGCGATGCAAAGATAAATAAATTAATGTAAACTAAAACATAGTTTTTTTACGTTATACAAGGCATCCAATGTATTAACTCTCACAATTATAATATGAAAAAATGGTATATCTTTTTTCTGATTCTGTTCTGCGGGCTCGCGCTGGCACAGAAGAAAAAAGCAAATGTAAAGGCCCCCGCCGAAAAGCTTACGGCCGTACAGGCACAGATGAGTAACGATCCCCAAGTCATAGCCGCATTTATAAAAAATAATCCCGGCGATCCCGGAGTGGGCGATTTGCGGGTGAAACTCGTACAGCTTATAACTCCTGCCAACGATATTGCTGCCAAACCAAAGGTGGTTCCTCTTACCAAGGGAAAATTGGTAAGAGAGGTAAAGTCCGACCTCAGGGACGGAGTAAACGATAAGAGCAAAATGGCAGCAAAGGTGTTGAACCACCTTTTCGATAACAGCAGCAACAAGAGGGAGGCTTACGTACAGATCGTGAACCGTTCGGCATGCAACCTGCTTGTAAAATTCAGCGGGAAAAGCAATTATTATAATCTGGACGTAAAGGCCAACAATCAAAATTATATTCTGATTGATAAAGGAAATTACCTGGTCACTACAAGTATTTGCGATGCTAAATATTCATCAGCAAAAAATATCAGTAAAGATATTGCTATCACCCTAAATTCAAGGAAGTAACAGGGCAGAAGTATTTCGACAGTGAAACAGATATGGCTGTCTCCGGAATGGTGACAGCCATATTTATTTTATATTCCAAACAGCTTTTAGCCCTTAAAGCGGCCCATGGCGATGAACTTGTCCTGTCTTTGCTGTTCCAGTTCCTTTCCTGAAAATGAAGCGAATGCCTTAATGTTCTGAAGGATAGACTGCTTCAGATGGTCGTAAGCAACCTGTGGTTCATAATGTGCACCACCCAGGGGTTCCTGTATAATACCGTCAATGAATTTGTGTTCCAACGCGTCATTTGGCGTAAGCTTCAGTGCATTTGCCGCATCTTCTTTATGATTCCAGTTTCTCCATAGGATGGAAGAACAGCTTTCCGGCGCAATCACTGTATACCAGGTGTTTTCCAGCATGTAAACTTTATTACCCACGCCAATTCCCAATGCGCCACCGCTGGCTCCTTCACCAATAATGTAGCAGAAGATCGGTGTCTTCAGCATCGTCATCTCAAAAATATTTCGGGCAATGGCCTCACCCTGACCTCTTTCTTCAGCTTCAAGTCCCGGATAGGCTCCCGGTGTATCAATCAGCGTAATAACAGGAATGCGGAATTTTTCAGCGAGCTTCATTAAGCGTAAAGCTTTACGATACCCCTCGGGATTGCTCATTCCGAATCTGCGGTGCTGTCTTTCCTTAGTGGTACGTCCTTTCTGAGTGCCGATAAGCATCACTTTCTGGCCATCAATAGTCGCCAGACCACCAATCATGGCAGGATCATCAGCGAAGTTACGGTCACCGTGCAGTTCCAGAAAACTGTCTTTATCTACAATACCTTTAATGAAATCCAGAGTGTAAGGACGGTCCGGATGTCTGGAGAGCTGTACGCGCTGCCAGGGTGTAAGGTTTAAATATATTTCCTTTTTCTTTTCAATGATCTTGTCCTCAATCTGAGAACATGCCAATTTCACATCAACTCCTGCATCTTCGCCTACGATTGAACAGGTTTGGTACTGCTCCATCAGTTCTTCTATTGGCTTTTCAAATTCTAAATATTGCATATCCTGAAAATTATCCTTCAAAATTAGTGAAAATTGCAGAGACTTATTGGATATTATTTACTGCATTTAAAATCCTGGATTTAGTCTCCTCAAAACCAATTATTTCCATAATATCCGGAACGTCAGGTCCCTTAAGTTCGCCAACAAGGGCCAAACGCAGCGGCATCATGACTTTGCCCATTCCCAGATTTGCGGATTCGGCAAACTGTTGGATCGCCTGCTTCAGTTGTACCGCATCAAAATCTGCTGGATTTAATGTTGCTGAAAACTCACTGATGATCCCGGCAGTTTGGTCGTTCCAGGCTTTTTTCACGGCTTTGTCGTCAAAATTTCGTGGAGCTTCAAAAAAGAATTTACCGCTTTCATAAATATCCTTTACAAATGTGGCGCGCTCTTTCATCAGCGAAACGGTTTTCAGAAGTTTGTCCTTAGCAAGTACATTAGTCTTCTGGGGTTCCAGTTCCTGCAGCATGATCAGCACCTCTTCGTCACTTTTTTTCTGAAGGTACTGGTGGTTAAACCAGTCTGCCTTTTCTTTACTGAAGCGGGCACCGGCTTTGTGCACTTTGTGAAGGTCGAATTCCTGCGCCATCTCCTCCAGGCTTAGTATTTCCTTATCATCTGCCGGAGACCAGCCCAGCAGTGCCAGAAAATTCACAAAGGCTTCCGGCAGATAGCCGTGTTCCTTATAACCTGGATATACTTCCTTAGTTTCGGGATCCGTAAAATTCATTGGGAAAACCGGGAAGCCGAACTTGGCGCCATCCCTTTTACTGAGTTTCCCTTTGCCTTCCGGCTTCAGGATAAGCGGAAGGTGCGCAAACTCAGGTGCGTTCCAGCCCATCGCTTCGTAAAGGAGTACGTGAAGACCCATCGAAGGCAGCCATTCTTCGCCGCGGATCACATGGGAAATTTCCATCTCGTGATCATCTATTATATTGGCAAGATGATAGGTTGGCATGCCATCGTTCTTAACGAGCACCTTGTCGTCCAGTGTGTCTGTATTAACTGCAAACTTACCGCGAATGGTGTCTTCCAGGTTTAAAATGCGGTTCACCGGCATCTTAAAACGAACTACGTAGGGCACTTTTTCGTCCAGGAGTTTCTGCACTTCTTCCGCAGGAAGAGACAGACTGTTTTTCAGTTGATTTCTGGTGATGTTATTATATGAGAATACTTCTCCTTTTTCTTCGTAGTGCTTACGGACCTCATCCAGCTCTTCACTGGTGTCAAATGCCATATAAGCATATTCTGTTTTCAGGATTTCGCCAATGTATTTATCATAAATGCCGCGTCTTTCACTTTGACGGTAAGGACCGTAGTTCCCGCCATGGCGCGGACTTTCGTCCGGGATAATGCCGGCCCACTCCAAAGCATCCATAATATAATCTTCGGCTCCCTCCACATATCTGGCGGTATCTGTATCTTCTATACGGAGTACAAAATCTCCGTTGTTTTTCTTTGCAAAAAGGTAATCATATAAGGCCGTTCTGGCGCCTCCCAGGTGCAGTGGTCCCGTAGGACTGGGAGCAAAACGAACTCTAACTTTACTCATACATTTAATTTTGTGCAAATTTAGCCAAAAAATGACTTTTGGTGCAGGAATGTAATATTTTATTTAGTTTTGCATGAAAGAAGAATCTATGCTGGAAATAGGGGAGCGACCATGGGGAAAGTATTATGTACTCGCCGATGAACCTACGTACAAACTTAAACGGATTGAAGTACTGCCGGGACACAGACTTTCGTATCAGTTTCACCACCACCGTCAGGAATTCTGGACGGTTATTCAGGGTGAAGCTACCGTGGTCTTGGATGGCGAAAACCATCAGCTAAGTTACGGTATGAGCATCTTTATTCCGCAGTTTGCAAAACACAGAATCGAAAATAATTCGTCTGAACTCTTACAGTTTATCGAAGTGCAGACCGGAACTTATTTTGGAGAGGATGACATCGTTCGTCTTCAGGATGATTATGCCCGAAACGGAGATGAGTCTTAGTTCTCCAGCGAGATTTCGGTGATATGGCAAAAATTGAAAAGCAGGTTAAATTCTTTTATTATATAAGATCCTACCTGCGCCGTATTTTACCAAATCTCTCCTACATCATTAAAATCAGGCAGCTGGAACGCTCTCTCACCGCAGACGAACTGGAGACAATTAAAGCCAGAGTAGATTATTACTGCCGCTCATCAGTTAAAACGTCAACTTTAACACCTGCCTGCACGCTGAAGGATTTAAGGAGTCCGGTAACACCAAAAACGTACTACCACGACACTTATCAGTACGCCCGGTTTTTTCCGGAGGAACTGCCCATCAATTTTGTTTTTGGCGATGTGACCACAGTTCCCGATTTGCCAAGCATTGTAAAAAGCCGTCCGGTTACAGGCGACAATCAAAACAGTGTGCTGCTCAATCTGGATAAAGCGCGGCATTTTGTATGGATTCGCGATGATAAACCTTTCCATTTAAAAAAAGATTTACTGATTGGCCGCGGAGCCGTGTTTCAGGAACACCGGTATAATTTTTACAGCAAGTATTTTGACCATCCTTTATGTGATCTAGGTCAGGTGAATGCGCAGGGTGGTAATCCTGCCTGGATAAAAAGGAAAATGTCCCTGGAAGACCACCTGAAATTTAAATTCATCCTTTGTTTGCAGGGCAATGATGTGGCTACCAACCTGAAGTGGGTCATGTCTTCCAATTCGATTGCAGTAATGCCCAAACCTACGCTGGAAACATGGTTTATGGAAGGTTCATTGGTCGGTGGGGTACATTACATTGAAATAAAGGACGATTACTCCGATCTTGAGTTACAGCTGAAACATTACATTGAACATCCCGAAGAATGCATGGCTATCCTCAAAAACGCCCATCGGCACTGCGAGCAGTTCTACAACAAAAAAGTGGAGGACCTGTGTAGTTTAAAGGTGCTGGAAAAGTACCTACTTCCTGCGGAATAGATTACGGTAATTTTCAACAAAGTCCGCTTCACTGTAATTGTCCTTAACAAGATTATAGCAGTTGTCCTGTCTTATCTGAAGCTCCAGACGGTTTTCATTAAGTCTGCAAATTGTATTGATCATTTCAGCAGAAACTGTTTCCGGATTACATGCGCCAACGAGTAATATTCCCAGCTCCCCATTTTTCAGTTCCGGTATCTCTCCAACAGCGGTAGTTAGCGGAAGCACCTTGTGCGCCATCGCCTCCAGAATAACCATAGGTAAGCCTTCGCGATCAGATGTAAGCAATAGGATATCACTTTGCCTATACAGTTCCTGAAGCAGCTCTGCATTGTGTATTTCGCCTGTAAATTCTACATTCTCCAGTTCCGGTTCCTCCGGAAAATCGCCAACAATTCTGCAGTGAAACGGGAAGTTCTTTTCATTTAGCTGTCTTAAAATATGAAAGACGATTTCCGGTCTTTTTTCAGGCGAGTTTCTGGCTACAAAGATTAACTGTAAAACAGGGTTTGCATTTTTTATAAGGTTCTTGGGTATGCTTACGGTGTTTCTGATTACTTTAATCCGGTCTGTATAGCTGCTTTCAATTCCCTTGTCCCGATAAAGTGCGGCATAATCTTCCCGGGTTTTAGATCCCAGGACTACCCGGATATCAAGCCTTTTTGCATAGGGCAAACTGTAATTTTCAGGCGAGTACATTTCATAGGAAAAGGCATGTGTAAGGTCCATGATCCGTACGTGGTTTTTAAGAAATGGAATTAAATCATAAAAGAATATACTGTTGCATCCAAATACAACAGGTGTACTCTCGCGGTTAATTTTAAATGCAAGTTTTTTCAGCAGGATTCTCCTATATTTTTTTTTGTTTACAAATTCTTTAAAACTTATGAGGTTAGAAACTTTTTTAAAGTTCTCAAGGTTGGCCTCAGAAAAGGACTGGTTGGTAATGAAGCAATTGGGTTTTGACTCGCAGGAAGCCAAAATTTTAAGGTGTACGTTTTCGGCGCCCCCAATGTGATAAAAAGGAAAGAAAAAATAAAGGCCAGAGTTATTCATCTGCCTCCGATACTGCCATATTTTATAAAGCTGACTGATCATTTCCTGTGCAGCTTTTTTTTGATGCTGTTCTCCAGCTTATAAAATTTCTTAAAGGAAATGGAGTTCTTGATATGTTCCAGTTCTTCCAGGCGATAGCTTATATCCAGCAGCGTGGACATAGATAAGCCATCCTGAAACAATTCCGGATATTTATTCCTGTGCTTCTGCATGATATAGTTCTCCATCTCTTTCCTTTTGTCCTCTTCATTCAGGAAAGTAATCATAGACTGTTCCCGCTGTCTGTAGTAAAACTGTACCGAATCCAGGCGGACAACCCTGTCCTCCCTGTTCAGCAACTGTAACCAGAATTCCCAGTCTTCGTACCCGTGGCGCATGTTTGCATCATATCCTTCTGTTTTCAGATAATCCTCCCTCCGGAATATGGCGCTGCAGTAAATGCAGTTTACAAACAGTAATCTTGTATAGTCGTATTCAGGCAGGGGCCAGAATTCATTTTTACTTCCAAAGAATTCCGCCTGGGCATATACAAGTTTTACATTAGGATTATTTCGGAATGCGGTTTGTGCAAGTTCAAGATATTCAGGACCTATTTTATCGTCCCCGTCCAATGGCAGAATAAATTGGCCTTTCGCAGCTCTGATACCGTTATTCCTGCTTGCCGCCAGGCCCTCATTCTTCTGTATGATCTTACGGAACCTTGGGTCCATAGCAAAGAATTCCTCTATGATTTCCTCAGAACCGTCCGTAGAGCCATCGTTTATGATAATACACTCCCAATCTCTGCAGGTTTGATTGAGTACTGATGCCAGGGTTTCCCTGATGTATGGTTCTTGATTATAGCAGGGTACAATAATTGAGAAAGCTGGAGTTTTCATGGTTTAAGTTGTCTTTTTCCTGTAATACGGTCAAGAGTAGATAAGATGAAAAACTTAGCAGGATATTTTTGTTTTGCTTCACACTGCGTTCTGTGGTACAGGCTTACCACTTCTGACAGTTGCTGATTTATTAACTCATGCTCAATTCCATTCTTTAAAAAATCCTGCGCTTTATGATGCGCTTCGGCCAGGCGCTTTAACAGCTTTTTGTACGCAGCGAAATTTTTATCGTGTCCGAAGAGATTGAAATAGCGTATCAGCTGTGCTTTCGTATCGTCATTATTTGGATATGAAATTCCCCCCACTTGCTGATTATGATGCAGTCTGTATTTAATAAGTCTATCAGATATAAGATCGAACTTTTTGTGGTATGAGGCTACCAACGCCATCCACTCGTCATGATGAAAACCCTTTTTTTCAGGGAAGGGTAACAGTTTGCCACGGAAATCACTGCGGATAGCCATTGTAGCTCCAGTAGCAATATTGCCTACATAACTGATCATCCGGAAGTAATCCAGTTCAATTTTTTTCTCCTTCAGGAATTGAGGAAGATCCCAAATAGTGATTACATCCAACTTTTTCCCGGAGTCATCTATACCATATCCATTACTGCACAATACTGACACCTGGGGATTAGTGCAGAAATACTGTAGCATTTTCTCTGTTTTATGCGGCATCCAGATGTCATCCTGGTCACTCAGAAAGATAATTTCGTGGCTACATAACGAAATCGCTTTTTCAAAGTTTTTGACGCTTCTTAGGTTTCCTTCATTTCTGAATATTCTGAATATGCCCGGATATGTTGTTTGATATTCATGCAGAATATTGATCGTACTGTCGGTAGAACCGTCGTCGCAAACCACAATTTCATCTACCGGAACATTCTGCTTCAGTATTGAGTCCAGCTGTTCGTGCAGATATTTTTCACCATTATAGGTACATAATGCTACAGAGGTCTTCATTTAAGTTCAAAGACCGTATTAACCCAGGTCTCAAGGGTGTATTTGTTATAGATTTCCGGCGGCAGTTCTTCATAATCTGATTGGAAAAAGTCTGGAGTAAGGTTGGAAAGATCCTCATTCAGTACCAGAATGTTGTTCGGGTTGTACAGATCGTAGTCCACGATTGTCCGGTTGTTGGTAATGACCTTTTTCCTGAGGGCCATGGCTTCGAAAATCCTGAAGCTTAATCCGTCCTGCTTGTTCCGTACCAGGTCCAGCAGGATGTTGCCTTTACTGTAATAATCGGTGATATCACTGTGTTTAATCCGTTTCCGTGTGTATTTACAGTTTGAATTGCCCTTTCCAAAAAATTCCTTTTTCCATGTTTTTTTGCCCACAATGACATAAAAATAAGTCAGGCCCAGCGTACTCAACTTTGCTGTGATTCGGTAAAGGAGTTTTAAGCGCTCATCGTAGGAAGCAAGATAGACCACGTCAAAAGATGCGTCCTTATTGTAATTCTGCGCCGGCAAATAAATATAATTGGTAATAAGTTCAAAATGATGTGTAGCGCAGTCCTTTTTGTCAAATGAAAAAACTTTATCGAAAAGAGTCAGTACATGCTCCGCAGGATTGCGGGCCAGACTGTCATACAGATAAGCTATATACCGTTCAGTATATGTTTTAATCTTTTCGTGAACTTCCCGGTCTATCTGTTCAGGGTTAATAACCAGGATCTGGTCCTGCTTACCTATAACTTTAAGTTGCTGAAGGATGAGCTCCTGCCGTTGCTGCTTTTTAAGGTTTTTTTTCAGGAATATCTTGGAAAAGGCATTTCCGGCGCGCGCCGCAATATTTTTGTGCCGGTACGCACCCAGGTTAATATGGTGCGCATTGATCCCTCTTTTTTCGAGTGTCTGCACTATATGAGCATCATACTGCCAAAAATCAAAACTGATTACGCAAATATTCATGCTGCAAATAAAAGAAATTTTGACGGATATGTACCCGCAGAATGGGCTAGTGGATTATTATCCTCCATTTATTCCGGAGAATAAGTCCGAAAGGAGCCTATGCAGGAGATATCAGGACCTGTTTTTCAGGTACAGCTTAAAGTATTTCAGAAATACGTAATAACTTGTGATAACCGCAGCATAAAGCCCTGTGACTCCATCCAGAAATCCAAGTTTGAAGATATAATCCTTTATAAAAGTAAACCAGGGACTGAATACAAGTTTTAGTATCCCAACTTTTTTTCCCGTCGCAGCGTATTTATCTGCCATAAGGGTGGAATAGCGGTTTATCTTATCGATATGATGGCTTACGCTGTGATACGTGTAATGGTTAATCCTGCCTTCAAGAGTGGCCTTGCGTCCGGTGGTGATGAACTTTTCATGGACATTATCATCGGAATACTTCCCGAAGCCACTGCGGAAGAATCTTTCTCTGCTCACTGATCCCCATCCGCCATACCGAAGGTGTTTCCCCAGCAGGATATTGTTGAATTTTATCTGATAAACATCAGCATCTGCATTCCCAGAAAGGACCTTTCGTATTGATGCTTTAGCGCGGTCATCTATAACCTCGTCTGCATCGGGAAAAAGAATCCATTCTCCATTACATTGTGAGAGGGCGAAATTTTTCTGAGGTCCGTAGCCGACGAACACATTGGTAATAAACCTTACGGATGGATACTGCTCTGCAATTTCCCTGGTGCGGTCTGTTGAAAAACTGTCTGCAATGATGATTTCATCAGCAATATCAGACACTGAGTCTAAAAAGCGTCCTATGTTCTTTTCTTCATTAAAGGTAATGACAACTGCAGAAAGTTTCATTACCTCTGAAATTCCAGTACAGTTTTTTCAAGGAGTGCCACACATTCCATCAGCTGTTCCTCAGTGATAACCAATGGTGGGGCCAGCCGGATGATATTTCCATGAGTGGGCTTGGCCAGAAGTCCGTTTTTCATTAGCTCCACGCAAAGGTTCCAGGCAGTAGGAGAATCCTGAGTGTCATTTATGATGATGGCGTTCAGTAATCCTTTACCGCGTACACTTACGATGAGGTCGGTTTTGGCAATGATTTTTTCAATTTCTTCGCGGAACATTTTGCCCAGCCTTTCAGCTCTCTCGGAGAGACCTTCATCCGCTACCACATCCAAAGCAGCCATGGCTACGGCGCATGCCAGCGGATTACCACCAAAGGTTGAACCGTGCTGTCCCGGCTGGATAACGTTCATGATGCTGTCATTAGCAAGGACTGCAGATACAGGATACATTCCGCCGGAAAGGGCTTTGCCGAGGATCAGGATGTCCGGCTGAATTTCCTCATGATGACAGGCGATCAATTTGCCGGTACGTGCAATTCCCGTCTGTACTTCATCGGCAATAAAAAGGACATTGTATTTTTTACACAGTTCCAACGCTCCCTTCAGGTAGCCCTCATCAGGTACATAAACTCCAGCTTCTCCCTGGATCGGTTCAACAAGAAAGGCCGCAGTTGTCGTAGACTGTTCCTGAAGGATTTGCTCCAATGCCTCGAGACTGTTATAGGGGATCTTTACAAAACCCGGTGTAAAAGGACCGTAATTGGTACTTGCGTCCGGATCGTTGGAGAATGAAACAATTGTAGTAGTGCGGCCGTGGAAGTTGTTTTCGCAAACAATGATCTGTGCCTGGTTTTCTGCGATGCACTTCACTTCGTAACTCCATTTTCTGGCGATTTTCACTGCGGTCTCCACAGCTTCGGCGCCGGAGTTCATCGGCAGAACCTTGTCAAAGCCAAGAAGTTCAGTTATTTTCTTTTCGTATTCGCCAAGTTTGGAATTATAGAAAGCGCGGGACGTCAGCGCCAGTTTTGAAGCCTGGTTTACCAGTGCCTCCACAATTTTAGGGTGAGAATGACCCTGATTTACAGCAGAATAGGCCGAAAGGAAATCGAAATATTTTTTGCCTTCCACATCCCAGACATACACGCCTTCGCCACGGTCCAGGACTACCGGAAGTGGGTGATAATTGTGAGCGCCGTATTTTTCCTCAAGCTGTATATAATCGCTGCTGTTCATTGTATTCATTGCTGCTGAAATTTGAAGCAAAAGTAGGGAAATATTTTCAGTTGCTTACGGAGCTTAGGATGAGCCAAAGTTGCTTAAAGCAGTAATCAACTTATTATTTTGGAGTTAGGAGTCAGTACAAAATAAAAAGACCTGCATTTTTGCAGGTCTGTGATTTTAAGAATGTCGAGTTTAATGGTCGAATTTTTTCTCCATCACAAAATCTTCCATGAATTTCGTGGTATAATCTCCGGCCAGATAATCTTCATTTTCCATGAGTTGTCTGTGGAAAGGAATAGTTGTCTTCACTCCTTCAATATAGAATTCTTCCAGGGCACGCTTCATTTTTGCTATGGCCTCCTCCCGGGACTGTGCGGTCGTAATGAGCTTTGCAATCATTGAATCGTAATTGGACGGAATGGTATAACCTGCGTAAACGTGAGTGTCTACACGGATTCCGTGTCCTCCCGGAATGTTAAGTCCTGTGATCTTTCCTGGTGAAGGTCTGAAATCGTTGTAAGGATCTTCCGCATTGATCCTGCATTCAATAGAATGCAGTTTCGGGAAATAGTTGATTCCGCTGATAGGCGAACCGGAAGCCAAAAGGATCTGTTCGCGGATCAGGTCATAATCTACCACCTGCTCAGTAATAGGATGCTCTACCTGAATACGGGTGTTCATTTCCATAAAGTAGAAATTCCTGTGCTTGTCTACTAAAAATTCAATGGTACCCACACCTTCGTAACCAATGTATTCAGCAGCTTTAACAGCAGCTTCACCCATTTTTTCACGAAGTTCATCGGTCATAAACGGTGAGGGAGTTTCCTCGGTTAGTTTTTGGTTCCTTCTCTGTACAGAGCAGTCTCTTTCGGAAAGGTGGCAGGCTTTACCATATTGATCACCGGCTATCTGAATTTCAATATGCCTGGGCTCCTCAATAAGTTTTTCCATATACATCCCGCCATTACCAAAGGCTGCAACGGCTTCCTGTATGGCAGATTCCCAATGCTCCTGAAGGTCTTCTTCCTTCCAAACGGCTCTCATTCCTTTTCCGCCACCACCGGCTGTAGCTTTCAGTATTACGGGGTAGCCAATTTTGTCGGCTATTTTCTTGGCTTCACTCAGGTCGGTAATCAATCCATCGCTGCCGGGTATGCAAGGCACACCTGCTTTTATCATGGTTTCCTTGGCGGTAATCTTATCGCCCATAGCGCGAATCTGATTTCCCGGAGGACCTATAAACTTGATTTTGTATTTCGCACATAAGTCGCTGAACCCTGCGTTCTCCGCTAAAAATCCGTAACCCGGGTGAATGGCATCGGCATTGGTTAACTCAGCTACTGCCATTATATTCTGCATGTTCAGGTAGCTATCCTTACTACGCGGTGGGCCTATACAAACTGCCTCATCGGCAAAGCGCACATGCAGGCTATCACGGTCGGCAGTTGAGTACACGGCCACGGTTTTAATACCCATCTCCTTACATGTTCTTATAATGCGGAGGGCTATTTCGCCACGGTTTGCAATAAGGACTTTTTTGAACACAGTATTTGAATTATAGCAATATGCGAATTAGCCAATTAGCGAATGGTAAAACACAAAGGTTACAGTCATTCGCATATTCGCTAATTGGCTAATTCATTAAATTTTTTCGATTAAGAAGAGCGGTTGGTCGTATTCTACCGGTGAAGAATCTTCGGCCAGTATTTTTACTATACGGCCTTCAGT
>CAYXUO010000060.1:0-6261 GCA_964468335.1 uncultured Chryseobacterium sp.
TTTTAATGCTTTTTAAGGGATTTAGTGGTATTCTACAGTAAATGGGATTAAATACTGATGTAACATTCTGTCATTTTGACATCTACATACATTTCTAAATAGCCTATCTTTGCAAAAAT
This sequence comes from uncultured Chryseobacterium sp., assembly GCA_964468335.1. GTDB lineage: Bacteria > Bacteroidota > Bacteroidia > Flavobacteriales > Weeksellaceae > Marnyiella. The sequence continues at coordinate 120 of CAYXUO010000060.1, forward strand.
TTATTCGAAAAATGACAAAAAGCGGTAAAATAGAACTAATGTCACCTGCCGGTGATTTCACTGCCCTGCAGGCGGCTCTGGATAATGGAGCAGATTCTGTTTACTTTGGTGTAGAGCAACTTAATATGCGGGCCCGTGCTTCCATGAATTTTACCCTGGAAGATTTACCCGAAATATCACGCAGATGCAGCGAGAAAGGTGTGCGTACCTACCTCACCCTTAATACAATTATATACGACCATGACCTTTCAATAATACGGACTCTACTGGACACAGCAAAGACCGCCGGACTTACTGCGGTGATCGCTATGGATCAGGCGGTAATCTCCTACGCACGTCAGATAGGTTTAGAAGTTCATATTTCCACGCAGATTAATATTACAAATATTGAGACCGTAAAATTCTATGCGCTGTTTGCTGATACGATGGTAATGAGCCGGGAACTAAGTATTACGCAAATCAAGAAGATCTGTGACCAGATCGTAAAAGATGACGTAAGAGGCCCTTCTGGTAACTTGGTGGAAGTTGAAATTTTTGGTCATGGGGCACTTTGTATGGCCGTGTCCGGGAAGTGTTATTTGAGTCTGCATTCGGCTAATTCCTCTGCAAACCGTGGAGCCTGCAAGCAAAACTGCCGTAAGAAATATACCGTAACCGATCAGGAAACCGGTTTTGAAATTGAGCTCGATAATGAATATATGATGTCGCCGAAGGATCTGTGCACCATTGGATTCCTTGATGATATTGTAGATGCCGGCGTACAGGTTCTTAAGATTGAAGGCCGAGGCAGGGCACCTGAATACGTGGCTACGGTAACGAAGTGCTACCGTGAGGCTATTGATGCTGTAGCAGACGGAACCTTTTCTCAGGAAAAAGTAGCGGAATGGATGAAGCAACTGGAGACTGTGTATAACCGCGGTTTCTGGAGCGGTTATTACCTGGGGCAGGAACTGGGCGAATGGTCTTCCAATTCGGGATCCAGTGCTACACAGAAAAAAGTATATGTGGGAAAAGGAAGGCACTTCTATCCAAAATCCAGTATTGCTGAATTCCTGATCGAAGCTTATGATGTGAACGTGGGCGATACAGTACTCATACAAGGCCCTACCACAGGTTCTCAGGAAATGATTCTGGAAGCCATGCAGGTAGATGCCAGACCCGAAGCTGATAAGGCTACAAAATCAGATGTTATTACATTTAAAACTGATTTCAGGGTAAGGCCAAGTGATAAACTGTATAAAATTGTACAGTCATAAACGGTTTAGTCACGCGATTCCCACTTTTATAATATGGTTATAGTTACGCTCCAGCGCGATAAATGTATAGGCTGTAACTACTGTGCCGAATTTGCGCCCGAGTTTTTCCGGATGTCGCGCAAAGACGGAAAGTCAGTTTTGCTGAAATCAGCTGATAAAAAAGGTTTTTTCACATTGAAAACGCCTTCTGCCGAAGCTTACGAACCCTGCGAAAAAGCCGCACGGGCCTGTCCTGTGAATATTATTTCTGTGAAATTAATATAGAAATGACAAAAAAGGAATTTCGAAGCCTGTACCTGGCAAAACGTAAAAAACTTTCCGCGCTTGAAGTTTCGGTCGGCTCAGAACGGATCTTTCAAAGGTTTACAGACTATTTCCCGGTTTCGGAAGGGCAGAAATTCCATATCTTCCTTAGCCTAGATAAGTTTAATGAAGTGAATACGCTTCCTTTTATAAGGTTTCTGCAGGGCAATGGAGTTCGCATCTTCGTTCCCAAAATGTCGCAGGACAAAATTATATCTATCGAAATGCTGGAAAATACTCCGATGAAGGAGAACAGTTGGGGAATAACTGAGCCGGAATCCAATGAGGATTCAGGTGTAGCAGATTTTGATTACATCATTACACCACTGCTGTACTGTGATCGCCACGGTGGCCGTGTAGGTTATGGAAAAGGTTTCTACGACAGATTTTTTACCTCTGTAAATCCAGAATGTATAAAGGTGGGAGTTGGTTTTTTTGAGCCGTCCCAGGCAATTGAGGATTTAACTGAAGAAGACATTCCACTGGACTACCTGGTAACTCCTGACGAAATACTGTCCTTCAAAATGGGTTTCTGATAAAAATTGAGGAAATAAAATTTGAATTCTTTTTTAAACCGGATCTCTGCAGGAACCAATACATATTGAGCTTCACGCGCAAAACTTCCGATCGAACGGTTGTTCCTGTCAAAATACTGTACATCAAAGCGCGCAAAGTTCAGCGTGTCCTTTTTAAAATACCGTTCAGTAACTTCAAAGCTTCCTATTCTCGCATTTCCAACCTTTAAACTGTCGAGTTCTGTGAGTAGATTCCGGACGGTAAGCGAGTCGGGCTTATAGAAATAGCCCAGAATCTGATTATACATCGCAGAATCAATATCTGTATCCTGTTTGCCGGCGTTGTAAAGAATGGAAAGTTCCAGCACTTCACGGACTTTCTGCTTTGTGATCTTATTAATAGCCTGTGCACTGTCCATTTTTGCAGAGGGATAGCTTGATTTGTTGCTGTTGTATTTTACCTGCTCCAGAGACAGGTTGGGAGTTTCTTTTTTGCAGCCGAATACCGCTGACAGCAGAGTGAGTATTATAATAATCCTAGTTATTCTCCTCATCTTCATTAATTTTAAATTTGATGGATACAATTTTTCCCTTTTCTCTTTTCATCTCGATCACCGAAAGGTTTCTCAGTGAAGTGGTAGGAGTGGTTACAAGGGTAATATATTTCTGTTTGTCCAGGGTTTCAATACCGTACAGATCACTGTCGTAAACCTGGTATATCACGGCATTATCGCTGATGCGGCTTTCCAGTTCATTTCTTTTCTGTTTAATCAGGCTCAGCGCTTCGTCAGGATTACCGGAGATGTCTTTTTTTGAGAAGTAATAAACCGCCATCTTATAGTCATCCGGTTTCAGCTCAATATTTTCTTCACGTGGCGCGGCCTCAAGATTTCGGTTCACATTCAGATTCTCATAAAAGGGAGAGGTAATCTCCATCCGCAATACTTTATCTTTTGTAGAATAATTAAAGCATTCGCCAGGCTGAATCCTGTACATAATAGGCGATTCATTCTCTTTTATTACCTTGATTTCCAGCATGTTTTGTATGGACGCATTCCTGTCGGCATCGGAAAAGCAATAGCTGTAAGTGGTATCAAAGATCCGGTCTCCCAGCCCCAGATAGCCCGCCAGCATGGCCAGCAGTACAGTGGCGGCACCCAGAAAATATCTTTTCAGTGATTTTCGACCTGGTTTCTGCTCTGTGTCGTAAGTTTGAAATGAAGGTCTTTTTTCGTTAAGAGATTGGTCTTCAGTATCGTTGCTTTGTAAAACAACTGGATCGTCCGTTATATCTGTTTCTGCTGCTGTGCCTGGTAACTTCTTGTCTGCTTCACCGCTGACAGGGTTTGCTGCGGGACTGACTATTTCTGCGAAAACCTCTTCACTTACATTATGTTCAGTTTCAAATTCCGGCAGGCCACCGTTTTTTCTGAAGTCGTGCCAGGACGCGTAACCTGCATAGATACTGAGCAGGTTCAGCATGTCTATGCGGGGAAGCTTGGTAACAGGTACCGTCTTAAAATAGGTGTAGAAGGTCTTTTCGCTGATATTCCCCTTGGCGATTTGACGGAGATCTTCCTGAAAGTATATGATGTCAATGCCCTTCCACTTAGAAATATCTTCGTGTGAAGGTGTGTGATTCTTAAGGTACTGGACTTGCACCGCAAGTTTCAGATGCTCAAAATGAAATAAATCTATATTGGACAATTTTATTACCTTGAGTTAATGGTCTGATTTTCAGTATTGTTTTTTTGTAAAACATTTTTACAAAGATAATACAATTAATTTTCTACAACAAATTTCATGCGCCCTATACCTTTGTAGTGTCGAAAATGAATGATTGTCTCATTTCCTTTTTGGCGGTGTGTAAATTTAAACAACAAATCAACTTAATATTTATAATCTTATGAAAAATTCATTTTTAATCGCTGGTATCTCTGCTTTAGCTTTAATCGCATGTGACAAGAAAGAAACTGTAGATACTACAAATTCTGCAGATTCAATGGCCGTTGTTGCCACAGATTCTGCTTCTATGGTTGCTGATTCTGCTGTAGAAGTTATTGACTCTGCTGCTGCTGTAACTGTTGACGCTGCTGCTGATGCTGCTTCTGCCACAACTTCTCAAGGTGCTGCTGTTGCTAAAGATGCTGCCAAAGGCGCTGCTGAAGCTGCTAAAGGTGCTGCTGAATCTGCCGCTGGTGCTGCTAAAGAAGCGAAAGACGCTGTAAAAGACGCTACCAAGTAATTTAAAAATAAAATTTGTTCCTACCGGAAAATAATAGGTTTGGAATTAAAAAATAAAGTGTACTTTTGCACGCATTAAAAAAAGAACAATTAATTAATTTAAATATACATTATGAAAAAGTCATTATTCGTAGCAGCATTCGCTACTTTAGCTCTAGTTGCTTGTAAGAAAACTGAAACTGTTGATACTACAGGTGCTGATTCAACTGTTGTTGAAATGGATTCTACAGCGATCATCACTGATACTGCAGTAGTTGTTGCAGATTCAGCTGCTATCGTTGCTCCAGAAGCTATCGTAACTGATTCTGCTGCTGTAGTTAAGTAATTACTTACAACACGCGAACAACATAGCCGTTCCTTTTTTGGGAACGGTTTTTTTTATGCCTCTGTCATCAGTTTCTGTCTAAGAATTTCGTAGCAGGAAATAGCTGCGGCATTACTGAGATTGAGCGAATCTATACTACCGGCCATCGGTATCAGCGTGTTCTGACCCTTGCCTTCCCAGAAGGTACTGAGCCCGGAATGTTCTGTGCCGAATACAACAGCGCTTCTGCCGGTCAGGTCCTGTGTATGCAGGTCTTTTGCGCTGCTGTCCATCAGTGTGGTATAAATTTTATATTCGTGATCCTTTAGGAACCTGTATATCTCTTCGTTATCACACTGGAAGACATTCATCCCGAACAGGCATCCCACGCTGGAACGTATTACATTCGGGTTATAAATGTCCAGTTTGTGATCGGCAATCAGTAATGCATCGATGCCAAACGCTTCGCAACTTCGCAGTATAGCGCCCAGGTTTCCCGGTTTTTCCAGAGATTCTACAATGATGACCGACGATTGGGCCGCCGGAGTAAAATCCAGTAGTGCGACATTCCTTTCTTTATACAGGCCAATGATGCCTTCTGTTTTTCCGCGGTACGCAAGTTTTTCATAGACCTTTTCAGAAACAGCATATACCTTTCCGTTGGGTAAGTCCTGGTTAAATATACCTTCCGCGATATAGAACTCTTCCGGTTCAAATCCAAAACGAAGAGCGCGTTCGTTTTCCTGCTTCCCTTCCACTACAAACAGTCCGGATTTCTTCCTGAATCTATTGTCGGCAATTATGCGGGACAGCCGTTTTATTCTTTCGTTCTGTAAACTTTCAATCATTTTCGTTGTTATTTTCTATAGCTTCCATCTGTGCATCATCACCGTTCGCCCTGTCCAGCAATTGAGCCGGTAAACTTTTTTTAGGCTTGGCACCCAACTGCCTTAATTTATCTGTGGACCGCACCAAATTGCCGTTTCCGGTCGACAGTTTTTTCATAGCATTTTCGTAATCTGCTTTGGCACTTTCCATTTTCTTGCCCACGTTAAGCAGGTCTGTTACAAATCCTTCGAACTTATCATATAGTGCCGCGGCCTGACGTGCAATTTCCTCCGCATTCCGGTTTTGGTCTGCACGTTTCCAAACATCAGATATCAGTTTTAAGTATGCAATAAGGTTAGTGGGACTTAAAAGAATAATATTTTTTTGATAGGAGTAATTCCAAAGTTGCGGATCGTATTGTACAGCGGTAAGAAAAGCCGGTTCCACAGGAATAAACATAATGGTAAAGTCAAGCGCCTCTTTCAGATTATCGTACCGTTTATTTGCGAGCGTATCTACATGCCTTTTAACAGCTCCGATGTGCATATTCAGATTAAGCTGCCGGTCTTCGTCGGTTTCCGAGGAGCACATTCTCTCATATGCATTCAGGGAGACTTTAGAGTCAATAATAACCATCTGGTTTCCGGGAAGTTTCAATACGAAATCCGGCCGCTGGGTTTCGCCGCTTTCGG
>CAYXUO010000060.1:6271-12303 GCA_964468335.1 uncultured Chryseobacterium sp.
AATAATATTCCCGGTCTTTGCAAAGTCCGGAATCTTCCAGAATCCGTTCCAGGATCATTTCGCCCCAGTTTCCCTGGGTTTTTGTTTGACCTTTCAGCGCTGCAGCGAGATTATTGGCCTCCTGACTAACTTTAGAGGTTTGCTCCAGCATCAGTTTAATCGTGCTGTTAAGTGAGAACCTTTCCCGTGCTTCATTTTCATATACTTCATTCACCCGTTTTTTAAAGGTTTCCAGGTTCTCACCCAGAGGTTTCAGCAATACGTCCAGATTTTCCCTGTTGGCATCGGTGAACTTCTTGGATTTCTCTTCCAATATTTCATTGGCCAGGTTTTTAAACTCGTTCTTTGCTGTTTCCTGAATCTTTTCTATCTCCGTTTTCTGGTTCGTCAGCGACTGCTGAAGGCTGTCATTTTTCGCCGCCAGTTCGGCATTCCTGCCAAATAATTTCTGCTTTTCCCCGAATAGCTGATCAATCTGTTGGTTGAGTTTGACATGGATTCCGCGCAGTTCGGAAAGTTGGCTGTTAGTGCTTGTGAGCTCTGCCGTTACCGTTGCCAATCTGCTCCTGAGTGCAGAGATCTCCTCGGTAAATTTTTGGTTTGCCAGCTTTTCGGTCTGAATGGCTTCGTCGAGTTCATTTATTTTCCGTCCGGAATTCAGTAATTCAGATTGTGTACGGATGAATTTCGAGTTTAGTTCATCATAAACGAACCTTGATACATGCGTAGATTTCAACATAAAATAGGCGATTACTCCACCGGCAGCTGCCCCGCAGAAAAGACCTATAATCAATGATGTAATTTCCATTTTTCAAAAATAACAAGAAAAATGGGTATTCGGTGTACTGCCAAAGTCTTTATTCAGACGGCGGTGGCAGAAAGCACATCAATGTTCCGGGATACGTCGTCGCTTTCGCAGTCTTTCAGTTTTGCAAGGATGTGCGGTGGAGTTCTTTGGGAGGCAATAATGTTTGAGGCAATCTGAGCAGCGGCATTGTCAATGATGCTTATCAGTGCCGGCCGGATAAAGGACGAAGCATTGGAGAGCACAGTAGCTGCGGCCCACGAAGTCTGCCGTGCTTTTGAAATTGCAAAATCCATTGCCAGGTTGTCATGGCCGTTTGAAATCTGATCAACAACTCCTACCGGGTAACATATTTCACTCAGTGATTCCTGAACTTTTTGGTTGATGGAGGCTATGACCTGGTTGATCATTCCGAAATCATTCTTCAGAGGACCAATCTTTCGCTTGGGCATGATTGATGCCGCCGCCACACCCAGATCAAGGTTAATATGTGCATTGATTCCCAACAGAATATGCTGCATGATGAGCAACCGCGAATTTTTCGCAGCTTCAAAAGCAGTATACCAGGAATTACTGCATTTCTGACCTTTTTCATATTGCGCCAGTGCCTCAAAATAGCGGCCGGCAAATGCGAGGTCCAGTTTCACCATCCGTGCGGAATCTTCAAATTTATTGTTCTGAACACCCTTCAGTACTGCGATGGTCATGCTTTGGTAGGTGCAGGCAAAATATCCGTTTGGACTTCGGTCCTTTTTGCAGCGGGCAATGATTTCATCAAGTCTACCGATTACCTGCTCGATTGAAGTTAAATGGCTCATGACAGGAAGTGTTAAAATGATAATAAGAAACGCTTTGGAAAAAAGAATGATGCTTTTGGACTAAGGATTGTCTTTTGCTATTTTTTTATGATAGGGCAGGTGCATAGGTATTGCGGCGGATCCGTACCACGGTAAAATTTCAACATCAAATATGCCGGTCTTTATGGTGGGGTCATTCTGTAGCATATTCATTGCTTCCGCTTCTGTTTTTACATCAAGAAGAAAAATGCCGCGGTAACCCAGGCTGTTTTTGGTTGCAAAAGGGCCAGCCATCTTTAGGTTGCCGGATTTTTCCATTTCACCCATATTCGAAAAATGGCCTTTGAAGAGTTCTTCGCGCTGCTTCTTGTCCGTAATAACAGCATCCTGAGGTCCTGTTTTCAGGATGACCAACATGTAGGTGCGCATTCCCCGTTCGTCGGCACCCAGGGAATCTGCCAGCTTTTGATCGTATTTCATCTCAGATTTACCGGACGTTGCCTCTTCTTTAACGCTTCTTACAGCGCAGGACGATAGGATCATAATTAAAATACATAAACCTGAAACCTTCATATTCTATAAATTAAATAGTTAATACGTGCTACCTCCGGAATCGAAACCACTCTTCCAGTTCATGGGTGCCACCCTGCAGGTGGGCAGAAAGCATTTCCATTCCTATTACGGAAAAGGTAATTCCATTACCGCCAAAACCTAAAACGAAATATGCGCCCGGAAAATTTGGATGCTCGCCAATATAAGGTAAACCGTCCTTAGTTTCACCGAAAGTTCCCGCCCAAATAAAATCCGGTCTGAAGTCGAATTCGGGCAGCAGCTTTTTTACATAGCTGGCCAGTCTGTCTGACTTCCTGTCCAGAAGATCATCCCGTTTATCTTGCTTTATAAATTCTTCATCCTCGCCTCCCACCAATATACGGCCATCATCAGTGGTTCTCAGGTAATGATAGGGTGAGGACGTATTCCAGAACAGGGTTTTGTTGAACTTCGAAGGTAAAGCGGCGCACTGTTCACTAACAAGAGCATATGTAGAGAGGAGTTTAACAAAATCATCCTTAATAATCTCAGTACTTTCGAACCCATTGCAGTAAATGATTTTTTTTGCTGATATGGTATTGCCAAACTCAGTGGTTAGTTTTACCGCCGACTTGCTATACTCCACACTTTTAATATTGGTTTTGTCGAATATTTTCAAGCCTTTTTTCGCGTTAAACTGCAGCAGGTCATGGGAAAACTGAAATGCATCCATGCTGCCGCCCTGATCGGAGAGAATTCCTCCAAAACTGCTCTTAAGTCCGTATAATTTTTCGATTTCTGCCGCTTCCAGCCATTTTACCGGAAAGTTATGCATTTCACGGGTTGAAAATTCTTTCTTTAAATCAGGCAGATCTTTTTTATACGCTGCAAAGTAAAGTGACTTCTTTTTTGTAAAACCAGCGGTTGACTTTATTTCCTTTGAAATCTCACCCAGCTTATCAATGGAGTTGTAACATGCCCAATAACTGCTGAGAGCGCCTTTCCCGCCTATCATTTCGATGAGTTCCCACAGTGAGGTGTCAATTTCGTACTGCAGCATAGAGGTGGTTGCTGATGTGCTGCCGTTAGCTACTTCGCGGCGGTCGATAAGGGAGGTTTCATACCCATCTGCAATGCACTGATGTGCAATTAGACTGCCGGTTATACCGCTTCCTACCACAAGTATCTCCGTGGTATGGTCTTCACGAAGCGAGGGATAGGAATTGATTATCCCATTTTTAACCAGCCAAAAGGGCTCTGAGGTTTTTAAGTTCATAGTTAATTTAAAGGGGTTAGCCGGTTATATTTAAAAATTCTTTCGCTAATTCAATCATCCGTAATTCGCCGGTGTGTTTCCCGGGTTCATCGGACAATTTAACCGTTGGGACCCATTCTCCGCTGGGGGATTTTACACCTGTAAGTTTCATTACCATGTTCATTGGTTTTACACCTGTATCATTTGTAAGATTGGTGCCGATGCCAAAGGATATCCCGATTTTACCCTTGCAGGCCTTAGTAATCTGAGCAACTTTTTCAAGATCAAGACCATCGGAAAATATAATATATTTAAAGAGCGGGTTAATGCCATGACTGTTATAGTGTGCTATTGTTTTTTCAGCGAACTCAATTGGGTCTCCGCTGTCGTGACGTACCCCGTCAAAAAGTTTTGCAAATTTTTTATCGAACTGGCTGAAGAAAACTTCCGTCGTGTAAGTATCGGAGAGGGCTACTCCAAGGTCGCCGCGGTAAACATCTACCCAATGTTCCAGGGAAATGGCATTGGCCATTTTGAAACCAAATTCGGCGCCATGAAACATAAACCATTCGCGGGCATGTGTGCCTATAGGCTTTACGCCATATTTCATTGCAAAATGCACATTGGAGGAGCCGCTGAATCCGGGACTGTTATTGCGGGTTAATGCTTCCATCACCAGGTCGTGAACTTTGTAGGAGTGGCGGCGGCGCGTGCCAAACTCCGCATACCGTACCTGCAAAGCTTCCAGGCCATCCACTTTAAGAAGGGCCTTCTGCTGGACCTCTTCATCATCTTCCCGTTCCATATTGTTCATTACATAATACAGTTCAGAGATCAGGGCAAGAAGCGGGACTTCCCAAAGGATCGTTCGGTACCATTCACCTTCCACAGTAACTTCCAGATCGTTACCCCGCTGATTTATTTGAACTTCCGAAGGGTCATAATTGTAGCCGGCAAGAAAATCAAGATAGGGTAGGTCCAGATAAGGGCAGGTTACCCGCAGATATTCTTTTTCTTCCCTGGTGAGTTTAAGTTCTGCCATGGCATTGACGGCATTTCTGAGCGATTCGGCAAAACCTTTGGGAAAGTGGTGACTGCCGCGGTTAATGAAGCGGTAACGCACCCTTTCATTTGGGAATAGTTTCACCACTGCATTCTGCATTGTTATCTTATAAAAATCGTTGTCCAGGACAGACCGCAGCCGTACAGAATTCATTGTATAGATATATGTAACAAATGTAGATAATCCAAAGAAAAATCGCCCTGTTGTAAGGCGATTTTTATCTCCGGGAAAATTTAATGTTATTTCCCTAAGAAAGAGTTGTACATCCAGACTTCTTTTTCCTGTTCGGTAATATAATCGCTCATCTGAGAGTTTGTACCTTCGTCTCCTGCTTTATCAGTTATTTCCAGAAGTTCTCTCTGCAGGTCGATCAGGATTTTGAAGGAGCCCAGAATGTTTTCCACGCATTTTCGGCCGTCCGAAACTTCTTTGCTTTCCTTGATGGCCGACATTGTAAGATAGTCTGAGTAATTATGTGCGGGAGTAGCGCCCAGGGTAAGTATCCTTTCAGCAATTTCATCTATCTTAAGAACCAGGTTGTCATAAAGCTCTTCAAATTTAGGGTGCAGAGTGAAGAAATCACTTCCCTTTATGTTCCAGTGTGCCCCTCTTGTATTTTGGTAAAACACCGAATAATTGGCCAGCAGTTCATTTAACTTTTTAGCGATGGGGTTGAGGTCGGTTTCCTGTAAACCGATAATGTTTTGATTATCCATAATTTTTCACAAGTTTATTGACTTGAAGTGATGCAAAATCTATGCTAACAAAGCATGGTGATTTAACTGACCTCCGGACAATTCTGCTTTTGAATACGAATTACGGCTATGTGATTTGAAAGGAATGCAAAAAAGCAGATATTTGCGGAATGAAGAAATACCTCTTCCTGTCTGCCGTAATTTATACGGTAATTACTGTTTTTTATTTTTTTGTAGGCTGGTCACAGCTGGCAGAGGGACTAAAATATATTTATTCTTTGGATGATGTGTACATCCACTTAGCGCTAGCTGCGAATTTTGCCGAAAGCGGAGTTTGGAGTGTGAACAGTACGGGCTTCGACAGTGCTTCCTCTTCTATCCTGTACACATTGCTGCTAAGTAGCCTTATTAAGATCTTCGGTGATTGGGAGTATTATCCGCTGGTGGTAAATTTTATTTTCGGTTATCTTACCATTTATGCTGTATACCGCTATTTCAGTACCTTCTTAGGACCTTCGGAGTTAAGGTGGAGACTGGTATTACTTCTGCCATTCACACTGCTGCATTTTTCCGTTCTTTTCAGTATGGAGCAGACCGTACACATGTTCCTAATGGTGATGGCGGTCTATCTCATCCACAAAAATACAGTGGAGGAATTTAGAGGCAGAGCATTCCTGGGACTGTTAGCTCTTACATTCCTCATTTCACTGATCCGTTTCGAAAGTATGTTCTTTACTTTCAGTTTGGCTTTTGCAATTATGCTTCGTCAGAACTTTAGGCAGGCCGCCGCTGTTTTCGTTGCCGGATTTATGCGTATTGTTATTTTTGGCAGTATTTCTATTCAGAGTGGTGGTTTCTTTTTTCCCAATTCAGTACTGATAAAAGG
>CAYXUO010000061.1:0-12278 GCA_964468335.1 uncultured Chryseobacterium sp.
CTACGCCGCCTCCCTGTGGGGTAGCCGCTGCTATCGCGGCCGCGGTTTCCCCACGAATCAGGTTCTGTAAAATATATGGCGTATTTTTACCCAATGGATCTTGAATTCTATAAAAATCAGGCTACTTTAAAACAAAAGGAACACCGGAAAACACTGGAGGCACTGAAAAAGAAGCCGCCCAAAAACCTCGACTATCTGGCGCAGGAAGTCCATGATGAAGTTTTTAGGAAGGTGGACTGTCTTCAGTGCGCCAACTGCTGCAAAACTACCGGCCCTCTCTTTACCGATAAGGATACCGACCGTATCGCAAAGCATCTGCGCATGAAAACAGCGGATTTCGAGTCTAAGTACCTGCGCACTGATGAAGACGGCGACAAGGTCCTCAAAAACCTTCCCTGCTGGTTTTTAAATGACGACAATACCTGCTCGATTTATGAAGTGCGGCCTAAAGCCTGCCGCGAGTTCCCCCACACAGACCGGAAAAAAATCTACCAGATCAATCACCTCACTATTCAGAACACCCTCATCTGCCCCGCAGCTTACGAATTTGTAGAAAAAATCCGACAAAGCGCTGGACTTAAATGAGCTGAGGCAACAGCGCCGGCTCAGCATACCCGGAATTTCACATGGTTAAAATAAAAAAGGCAGATAAAAATCTGCCCAAATCAATATTGACATTGTTATTTTTTCCTGGCTTTCACCTTCTTCACTTCCTCTTCCATAAACGGATATTTCTGCAGCATATCTTCGGCAATGGATTCATCCAGCTCCAGCGCCTTTTCAAGGTCTTCACGACCGGATTTCTCATCCTTAAGATGGAACCAGCAGTTGCTTCGCTGGTAGTACAGTTCCGCTCTCTTATGTTTCACTACAGCCTTATCTAAAAGCGCAATCGCATCCTCATAATCACCCAGCAGCATAAGCACTTCCGAATACGCATACCAGTTGTAAAACCTTTCGGATTCCTGGCTTACCAGCTTTTTAAGGCAGTCCAGGCTTTCTTCAAACCTTCCCGACTCAATATATAGAAATGCCATCCGTTTCTGATAGTCCAGATTATTCTCGTTCAGAGCCGTAGCTTCTTTGGCAAAGTGCAAAGCTTCTTTCATACCGCCCATCTCCTCGTAAATATAGCTTTGCTCCATCATGGACTGATAGAACTGAGGATCTTCTACCATAGACCTCTGGAACGCTGCCAGCGCCGGTACAGGTTGCTTAAGTTCACGGTAACACAGACCGATTTTGTAGTAAGTAAACGCTTTGGTAAATTCAACCTCAAGCATCTCCTGATACACCTTAATGGCCTCATCATATTTACCCAAAGCTTCAAGACAGGCGGCCTTATTTCCGTAAACGTTTACTGAACCCGAATTAATCGCAAGCAGATAGTCAAACGCCTTAATTGCCTCCTCATAGTTCTTACGGTTGAAGAAAAACTGTCCATATTCATACCAGGCAGTCTCCGAAAAGGGGAAACGGTCCAGGTAAGAATTCATAAAATCTATGGCCTCATCGTACTTCTTAAGTTCGTTCAGGCACACCAGACAGTTTTCAAATGAATATTCGTCATTCGGATCAAAGGTAAGTGCGAGTTTATAGTGCTTCAGTGCATTAAAGGGGTCCTGCAGGTTAATATGCTCGTCGGCAATAAAATTATGCAGGAAATTCTGTTCCTCTTCAAGTGTAAGCGCCTTCTCACAATACTCAATAGCCCTTCTCGGATTCCCAAGGTTGGAATAATACTTGGCACAGCAAACCAGGAAGTCAGTACTTTCCATACAGGATTCGGAAAGCTCAGAAATAAGCCTGCGTGCGGTGCTGTAATCCTCCAGTTCCAGAAGGACTTCAAGTTGCTTTGTTTTAATTTCAATGGAATTGGGGTGCAGTTTCAGCCCAAAATTTACGGCCTGCTCTGCATACGATATATCACCAAGTTCCAGATAGTAGATGATGATATCCTCCAATTCCTCAGTATCGAAGTAGTATTCATCATTGTTCTCTATCATGTCTTCGAACTTTTTTGCAAGTTCGTTTTCAAAAAATTCTTCCACTTATTTATCTCTAGTCCTATCAATGCATGAAACGAGGTTCCAAACTTTGAAAAAACATCTAATTGTACATTATTCTGCCGACCTTAGATCAGCGCTTTTATCTTTGCTATCATCTCATCGCCCAAACGGTCAGCCTCCTGCTGAGATTTGGCCTCCGTATAAATGCGGATAATAGGCTCAGTATTTGATTTCCTAAGGTGCACCCAATTTTCTTTAAAATCAATTTTAACACCATCTACAACGGAAACCTCTTCATTTTGATACTCTTTCTCCATTTTTGTTAAAAGTGCATCTACATCAATGTCCGGCGTAAGTTCAATTTTCTTCTTGCCCATAAAGTACGCAGGATAACCGGCACGCAGTTCAGAAACTGTTTTACCTTCTTTCGCAAGATGTGTAAGGAACAGTGCAGCTCCTACCAATGAATCTCTTCCAAAGTGCAGGTCGGGATAGATAATTCCACCATTTCCTTCACCACCGATAACCGCGTTTTTTTCCTTCATCAGGTTTACCACATTCACCTCGCCCACTGCACTGGCAAAATACTCTGAGTTATGGCTATGGGCCACATCCCTAAGTGCACGGCTGGAGGAAAGGTTAGAGACCGCCACTCCATTGGTATGCTTCAGCAGATAATCTGCAACAGCCACCAGCGTATATTCTTCGCCGAACATCTCACCTTTTTCATCGATCAGTGCGAGACGGTCTACGTCGGGATCTACTACAATTCCTAAATCTGCTTTCTCCTTAATCACAAGGTCACAGATATCTGTCAGATGCTCTTTTAAAGGTTCCGGATTGTGCGGGAACTGTCCGTTAGGTTCACAGTAAAGTTTCACAACCTCACAGCCCAGTTTCTCCAACAGTGGCGGAAGTGATATGCCACCTGTGGAATTCACGGCATCCAGCACCACTTTATATTTTTTTGCCTTAACAGCCGCCGCATCTACCATTGGCAAATCCAGAATCTTCTGAATATGGATATCAAAAGCGTCTTCCCGGGTCTCATATTTCCCCAGATCATCCACCTCGGCGAATTCGAAATCTTCCGCATCAGCTATTTTCAGTACTTCAGCGCCTTCATCACCGCTGATAAACTCACCTTTGTCATTGAGCAACTTCAGCGCGTTCCACTGTTTTGGGTTATGTGATGCTGTAAGGATAATACCGCCGTGAGCCTGCAGTTCCGGTACCATAACCTCTACAGTAGGTGTGGTTGAAAGTCCCAGGTCTACCACATTGATACCGAGACCCTGAAGTGTAGCGGTAACCAGCGAATTAACCATCGCACCGGAGATACGTGCATCGCGGCCTATAACGAGAGTAAGATCTTTCCTGTTGTGAGTACGCTGTAACAGTGTTCCGAACGCAGCTGTGAATTTTACAACATCAACCGGTGTGAGATTGTCATTTACTTTCCCCCCAATGGTACCGCGGATACCTGAAATGCTTTTAATTAAGGACATTTATCTGTGTTTTTATTTTCTTTGCAAAAGTATGAATTCCATCAGGAATAAGATATTACAGTTATCCACATCCAAAATTCACAGTGAGTTATTTATTTGTTTAAACAGTAGTTAAGATACTGATCATTTAACTGCAACCACAATCGGAATCACAATTGTTACTGTCACTACCCTTCCGCCGCAAACTGAACTTCTTTCTGAATATCTTAAAGATATAATAAAAGGCAGCAATCAAAAGAACTGCAATTATCACGTACTGAATAAGCAATGAGGTCTCCATACTGTTACTTTAAGAGTTGATAGGCAATAAACGCTGCAATATATGCCAGTCCCGTCATGGCAACGGTCTGGATGAGCGTCCACCGCCAGCTTTTTGTTTCCCGGTACACCACAGCGATTGTGGAAATACACTGCATGGCAAAGGCATAATAAATGAGAATTGAAATTCCGGTGGCCAGGGTAAAAACAGGTTCGCCGTTAGGCCGGACATCATTCCTCATCTTATCTATAATTTTCGTTTCTTCGGTATCATCATCCATGCTGTAAAGCATACTCATGGTACCTACAAAGACTTCACGCGCGGCAAAACTGGTAATGATGGACACGCCCATTTTCCAGTCGTATCCCAGCGGTTCGAACACCGGTTCAATGGTCTGACCAATTTTCGCAAGGTAGGAATGGTCCAGGTGAACATCAGTGGCCACCATTTCGTTTTCATTCTGTGCCGGTCCCGCGTAACTGAAGACCCATAAGATCATACTGACTGCAAGTATGATTTTCCCGGCACCGGTTATAAAATCCCAGACTTTGCCAAGCATGAGCTTGAAATCATAGCCAAATAAAGGTACTTTATAAAGTGGTAAATCCATCACCAGGAAAGTTTTACTCTTTTGCTTTATCACTTTTTTAAGCACAATTGCCGAAAGCAGGGCCGCTACAAAGCCTAACAGATACATAGCCAATAAAGCAATTGCCCTGTAATCAATCCCCAGGAAGTTTCCCTCGGGGATCACCAGAGCAATAATGATACTGTATACCGGGAGCCTGGCAGCGCACGTCATAAAGGGAGTAACCAATATGGTAATAAGGCGCTCCTTAACATTTTCAATATTTCTGGTACTCATGATAGCCGGAATGGCACATGCCACACCTGAAACCAGGGGAACAATGCTTTTACCGTTTAAGCCGAAAGGTTTCAGGAAGCGGTCCATCAGAAAAACAACCCTTGCCATATATCCTGAATCCTCCAGTAAATAAAGAAAATACAGAAGAATGCCAATCTGAGGAGCAAATATTACGATACCGCCCAAACCCGGAATGATCCCTTCGGATAGAAGGCTGTTCAGTGGTCCTTCGGGAAGCATGGCAGCTACTGACTGGGAAAGCCAGGCGAAGCCACTGTCTATCCAGTTCATCGGATATTCTGCCATAAAGAATACCATTTGAAAGATCAGCAGGAGGATAGCAGTGAAAAATGCGTAACCCCAAAACCTGTGGACAAGTACTGCATCCAGCTTTTCGGTCAGATATTCCTTTAGCTGGGGTTTTTCTGCTAAAACTTTGGCAACAATCTTATCTATACCCTGATAGCGGCGGATGGTTTCCTGGGTCTGCAAACGTTTCGGAACAATGCATTTGTCATCATTCAGATTCAATTGCTCGTGTACGGTATCCAGTTTTCCCATATAGGTCCCCGAGGAAAGAAGAGTCCACACTTTATACTCATTCTTCTCGGTAGTCTGAGCGGCAATTCTCTGAACGGCTTCACGCTGTTCCAAAGGGATCTCAAAAGAGGAAGAGGCGGCAACCGTAAAGTCATCTGCATGGATGGACTCCCTTAATTCGTCAATACCCACCTGCTTCTTTGCATTGGTTTGCAAAACCTTAACTCCCAGTTCCTGAGCAAGTACATTGAAATTAATGGTAATGCCACGTCTTTCCGCTTCATCCAGTTGGTTAGCCACCATGATAAGCGGTACGCCTAAATCCTGAATCTGCCGGAAAAGAAGGAGACCACGTTTCACATTCATGGCATCCAGGATATATATGACACCGGAATAATTGTGAATTTCGTCTACAAGGAATTTAGCAAAGATAGCCTCATCCTCAGAACTCGGATAAATACTGTAGGATCCGGGAAGATCGATAACTTCAATCTCTTCCTCTTTATAGATATAGTTACCGGAATGGCTGGCTACGGTCACGCCGGCGTAATTGCCAGTCTTCTGTTGGCGGTTACAAAGCGCATTAAATATTGTTGATTTTCCTACGTTGGGGTTACCCACCAGCAGGATTTGTTTTTTACGTTGTGTGGTATGCATCTCAGTCTTTAAGGGTTTCCACAATAATGAAGCGTGCCTCCTCCTGGCGAAGGGCTATCCGGCTTTTTTCTTCTCCGAATTCCACATAAAGCGGCCCACTGAATGGGGCCTGATACATGACCCGAAAAACAGTTCCGGGCAGAAGTCCCATTTCAATAATTTTACCGGGCATCTCCAGATGCTCATTTTCATAATCCACAATTTTCCCTAAGGTATTTCGCGGAAAGCCACAAAGTTTGTTGGAAATATCGATTTTCAAGCCTGTAAATTTAGGTGCAAATATACGTTATTTAAATTAAATCTAAATAAGGAATACCTTCCTGAAAGGGAGCAAGGCACAAAAAAAGCCCGGCTTACGAGTGTACCGGACTTTCCAATTATAATGTAGTTAATATGTTATTTTTTCTTACCCCCTGAGGCTGTAATTTCAATGGGATTGTTGTTAGATCCGTAAAAATCCTTAGCAAATTTCTCCTGGTCTTTAATGAATTCGCCTATAGTCTTGTCGGAGCCAGGCATCTTACGGCCCATCATCTCTGGTGTCATGTAGGGACGCATCTCTGCCATCGGATCTGCTTTAAAGTTCTCCAGAGATTTCTCAAATTTATCCCTGGCCACGATCACCACATTCTGACTCATGCCATACTTGGAGTTGAGTTTTTCAGCATAGGAAAGTTCTTCCCAATTCTGCACTTTCTTATTCCCCTTCAGACTCCAGCTGTAATCCTTGTTTGTATCCTCCACTTTCACGATAAGCCCTGGAAGACCCGCAAATTTATAAGGTCCGTCCGGAAAAGGCAGTTCAGTAGTGAACCATGCGGTCCATTTACGTCCGCCCAGTTCTGCAGTGGCCTTTTGGGTGTTGTACTCACCAACCTTCTCCTTTTCCGGAAGGATGGTCCAGTTCAGTTTTGCTGCGTCTTCATACCCGAATCTCTTCATGCTGATCTGGTCGGAATAAGTGACCTTCATATCAGGATAGGATTTCTGGATCTTATGGGTAAATTTGGGCATTCGGATGGACTTTGTTATATCTTTCCACGCACCGCTTTTCTCCATAGCTTCTACTTCCAGTTTTATCAGTGAATCCTGTGCAGGAACTGTAAAATCCTGATAAATAGATTTATCTGCCACGATATCAAGAGTGGTCATTACTTTATCGGTACGTGTGGAGTCCTTTTTAGGTTTGAACGTTAGTTCATAAAAAAAACGGTTGGCTGTCTGTTGCGCATTAAGTGCAAAAAATGCTGTTACCAACATTAACGTGAAAATTTTCTTCATTTCGCAATATTTCTATATTAGTGTAGGGGCAGATCTAATTGTTACATTGAACCTAAAGAATATCCGTTAATCATGTCGCGATATATGATTAACTTTAAACAAAAAAGCAATGGACACATTACCTAACCTCAGAAATGAACTGCAGCAGGAATATGAGACTACTAAAAAATTTCTTGAACTGTATCCCGAAGGGAAAAATGAGTATGCCCCGCATGAGAAAAGCATGAAAATGATGCCGCTGGCCACCCATTTGGCTGAAATATTCGGTTGGCCACATTTTATGATGACTACGGAAAATCTGGATTTCGCATCGGGAGAGTCTGAGCCAACGATACTTACAGACAAAGCCGGTTTGCTGCAAATGTTTGAAGATGGCTACACAAAGAGCATAGAGAAGCTAAGCAATATGGACGAAGTAGAATTGAACGGCCGATGGAGCATGAGTATGGGAGAACAAATTCTTGCGGAGTTCAGTAAGTATGAAGCCATACGCCACGCCCTGAACCAGGTTACGCATCACCGGGCACAACTGGGTGTTTACTACAGACTGCTGGAAATCCCGCTGCCGGGAAGCTATGGTCCAAGTGCGGATAATGAAAGCTTTTAAATGATAGTAAGCCCTCCACGGGCTTATCTTTAGGGTTGCAGTTCTAATTTGTTATTATTGGCAGCCATGCGCTCACGTGCGCTTTTCTCCATTACTTTTAAAATATCCTTAGGATCCGAAAATTCTGTCCCGTTCATATTAATTTTAACGGTTGAATTGGGACGGTTCAGCAACTCACGCATTCCCTGTACAGGATCGTTTTCGTACTGCTTAAGCAGTTTCACGTACTGTGCACGGGACACCTCTATAGCTTTTCGGCCGATAAGTGGAATGTCTTTTCCTTTGGTATCCAAGGCTTCCTGTTTAGCTTCGGCAATCTTCTTAACTCCTTTAAGTTCCATGCGGTGACTTCCTGTTGCGTCGGAGACTTCAACAATAAGTCCGGGCAGGCCGTGAAATTTGTACGGACCGTCCTGAAACGGAATATCTGATGTAAACCAGGCAGTCCACAGTCTGCCCGCAAATTGGGTAGTGGCTTTTTGTGCCTTAAATTCCCCAACCTGCTTATTTTCTGAACTGATTTTCCAACCGAGTGGCCGGTCTTCTGTGACTCTGTAGCTTTGATTGCCTATTTCAGTAATTAAAACTGTTTTATAGGACGGATGACTTTTCTCCACTTTATAGCTAACCGCATTACCATAGTTTTGCCTGGAAATGGAGATATTGCCCATTCCAGCAGCCAACTGTTTGTTCAGGTCCGCATTCATAATGGAATCAGCATCAAACGCCAATTTACTATAATATCTGGATCCCGATTTATCGATATCGAGGTACATCCATTCAGTCTTCAGGCTGTCTGTTTTTGTTGAATCTGCGCGGAACTTATACTCGTATATAAACCGGTTTACCTGTGCGGAAGTCATCACGGAAGCAAAAAGAAAAAATAGAGCAAGATTCTTCATGATTTTTGATTTAATAAATTGAAAAGGAAGGTATTATTTGAAATTAAATTTCACCGCCACCATAAACTGGCTTGGGCGTATCCTGATTCGTTCAAATGAGTAACTGAAGGCATCGTCAAAAACCCTTTCAAAAACCTCTTTATTTGCAATATTAAGCCACTTTAATTCAAAATCAACTTTTTTTGCAGCCCAGGCGTACTGATAGGTCAGGTCATAAAATCCGTTTTTGAAATTTTGGTCTCCACTGGAGTAATTAAGCTGATCCCAGTTGAGGGTTAAAGAATGATTCTCCACCGGATAAACCGTCAGCCCCAGATTGTGGTTAAAACTGCCGGTCTCGGAGTCCCCAAATCTGCTGCTGTTTTTACCCCACCCGGTAGTGAAATTATAGTCCAGTGTCATCCAGGAAAAATAGGCATTATTGAGCTTAAAAGTAAGGTTCTGAGTGGAGTTTTTATTTTCGAAGATCTCGCCTCCACGTGCATTATCGGACGTGGAAACAGAGTTTCGAAACGAAAGTGACAGGTTGGATTTGAACTTAGGAAAATATTTACCGATTTCTGCACTTTGTGAACTGCTTACGATTTTGTTATCCTGCTCAAGATAACTGATGATTCCGAAACCAATTCCCCTGTCGATATCTGCAATCAAATTACGGTCGGTTTGGGACAGGCTGTAATTTACGTTGAAGAAAAGGTTATTCAGAGGATTACGGTACTCAATACGCGAACCGACACGTTTTGATTCGGTTTCGGAAAGAGGATTTGCAGGGTTCATAGCTGAAAACGAAGTAGGCCGTGACATTAAGATTCCAGCGTATAAATCATTTATGGTAGCGAAATTATAATTCCAATTTCCGCTTACCGCCGCTTTCCAGAAAGAAGCAAAGGAGTACTGTACAAAACCGGAAGGCTCAAAGGTCGTTTTGTTAAAGTTTTTGTCTACCGAACGCGCTGCATCCTCAGCCCTGATCATATTGTAATTAACGGGTAGTTGTACGCCTAAGGTCCAGGATTCGGATTTATAGTTTACTCCCAAACCAATATACGGTACTGCTTCGGTAAAACGGAGGTCATTGGAGAATTCTTCCCGACGTTGGTTAAAAGGAGCATTGGCAAACTCCAGAATTTCAGAATCCAGATTGTTACTGGTATAGTTAAATCCAACCTCCGGCGTGAAGGTCCAGAATTTTTTGGTGAAGCCCATTGTGGCCGAATGATTGGCTTCGATAGTTTTCATACCGAAATCCTGCGTCACTACAGGCAGATTAGCGAAGATATTGCTGAACACTGGCACATTTCCCGGGCCTGATGCAGACTCCGGATAAAAAACGTAGCTGCCCGGGGCTACACGCAGACGTTGATTGTCGTCCTGGTAGCTTAGGTAAGACATCACATTCAGCATTTTGGACTTCAGCGGTACTATGGTACTGAGTGAATTCTGAAAGGATGTGGTGGGCGAACTTAACGTCTGACGTGAATTCTTATTGAGGAGGTCATCTATAGAGTTCTCCAGATTAACGGACGCACGGTCTTCGTTCCAGAACTGGTTAAAGCTTGTTACATTCTTAAAGAAACCCTGCTTTGCATTTTTGGTAAAAATAAGTTCGCCTTTCGCTTTGTTGGTATAAAGATTATTGTCCCTTACACTAACTTCAGTAAAGTTCTCCTTTTTAAAAAAAGTTTCCTCGTAAGACTCCCGTTCCACAGCATTATTAACATAGCTGGCATTCGCCTTCAGTTCCCATTCTTTATTTTTGAAGGGTGTGGTAAGCAGGTTGGCACTTAGAAAATGGACATTGTTCATCAAATACCTTTTCTCGGGCAAATTTGGCACTGAAGCACGCTCAACACCAAGCCAGCTGTTCTGAGAGGCATTACTGCGGCGACCTTCCCAACGGTTGCCCATGGCAAACATATTACCTTCATTCTCTACGGTTTCACCCATATTGTTTGTCTTGTAATTGACGACCCACTGGTTCTTCTGCCCAAAAAACATGGGCGTCAGTTTTACATTCCAGATGGCGGGGTCTGAAATTCCTACGCCTACTTCCCCCCTACCTGTCGTGGTAACCTGTTTCTTCAGTTTAATATTAATGGCCGCCTGATCAGAAGGAACTTTGTCCTGCAGGATCTTAACCGGCTGATGATTTTCCAAAACCTCTACCTTCTGTACTGCATCTTTTGGAAGAGCATTGTTTATAACCCCATAGCCTCCTTCCATCAGGTCTTTACCGTTCACATAAAATTTGGACAGCGGCTGGCCCTGGTAAAGGATTGATCCGTCTTTATTCACTTCTATACCCGGCATCCTTTTCAAAACATCGGCCAGGGTGCGGTCATTCTTTGTATCAAATGACTGGATGTCATAGGAAATCGTGTCACCCCGCTTGGTAATCAATCTGGTTTTCAGCTGAATTTCCTTAATTTCTGTGGCTTCGGTATCGAGCGTAAAATCCAGATTTTGGCTGGTATTTTGTACACTGCGCGTAATTGGTTTATGGTTAAATGCTTTAATCTTCAGATCCACATCAGAATCCGAAGATGTAAAGGTCACTTTAAACTCCCCTTTACTGTTGGTAATGGCATAGGCAATGATGGCATCCTTGCCTTTTTCCTCCACTGTAACGCTGGCACTGGGTACCAACTCACCCTCAGAGTTTTTAATTTTTCCTGAAATGGTTTTCTGTGCAAAAGTGATAACAGAACAGAATACTAACAGGATAAAGAGGAATTTTGTTTTCATAGATTAGCTTTGAATCATTAGTAAGCCATTTTGCTGAGTTGTTACAAAGCCGGCCATGAGGGCTGGACAAACCGCGTGCACCAATTTTTAGAAAAAGCAATTGGCCGCCAAATAAATTAATATTTTAGCCAAAAAATTATATTAACCGATGGGCATCATTTTCAAACCGATAGATGTGGTGGAAGACATCACAAAAGAGGAATTCTATACAAAGTACCTCAAGCCCAGAAAACCTGTGGTTATCCGAAATATGGCACGCAACTGGCCCGCCTATCAAAAATGGACGCTGGACTACCTGAAAGAGTCTATAGGTGATGTGGAAGTTCCGCTGCATGACTCCTCCAAGGCTGATCCCGTGGCACCTATCAATGCGCCGGCAGCGAAAATGAAGTTCAGCGATTATCTGGACCTAATAAAGGAAACCCCTACGGACCTGCGGATATTCCTTTTCAACCCAATTAAATCATCTCCAAAACTACAGCAGGATTATATACCGCCAAAAGATCTTATGGGCGGTTTCCTGGATAAATATCCCAATATGTTCTTTGGCGGAAAAGGTTCCGTAACCTTCCTTCATTACGATATAGACCTCGCGCACATTTTCCATACGCATTTTAACGGCCGTAAACATATATTACTTTTCGAGAATAAATGGAAAAAACGGCTGTACAAAATGCCGTTTGCGACCTATGCCATGGAGGATTTTGACATTTCGAACCCTGATCTTGAAAAATTCCCGGCGCTGAACGGTGTTGAAGGTATAGAATGCTACGTGGAGCACGGTGACACCTTATTTATGCCGAGCGGTTACTGGCACTGGATGAAGTATCTGGACGGGAGTTTCTCCATTTCACTGCGGGCCTGGGATAAATCTATTACAGTAAAAGCACGTTCACTTATTAACT
>CAYXUO010000062.1:0-12252 GCA_964468335.1 uncultured Chryseobacterium sp.
CTGAGAGCTGAGAGCCAGGAGCCAAGAATCAAGAGCCAAGATTCAAAATTCAAAATCCAAAATCCAAAATCTTCTCTTATATCGGTTCGTCATCATTCAGCCTTTTCAGGAAGTAGGTAGGGGAGATGTGGTAGCGTTCCTGGAAGTTTTTGGAAAAACTCTGCGCTGTGCTGTACCCCAGCTTGTTGGCGGTGTCCTGTATACTGAGCTGGCGTGTCCTTGGTTTGGTTTTCCACATCTGTATCACTTCATTCAGACGAAGTGTATTCAGGTAGGCATTAAAGCCCTGACCCATGTTCTGGTTGAGCACCTTTGAAAGGTAAGAACTGTTGGTGCCGCAGTACGAGGCCAGAGCTGTTAGGGTCAGGTTTTTTTTCAGGAATCCTTTTTCCTGCTCGAAGTTGTGCAGTTTGTCCACAATTTGCTGCACCAGCAGTGGATTGAGGTCACTGGTATTCCGGACCACTGGCTGGACGGCCGGCTCTTCTTCAACTTCTGGTTCCGGTTCAGCTGTTTTTTCTTCATTTTCAGGCTGTAGTACGGCACCTGCTGGTTCAGCATATTCATGTTTTTCCACAAATTCTTTACGGTCTGCCATTAGGTCCTCCACCTCTTCCCGCGCCTCATTACTAGGTTCCGGCGGCGGAATAGCCGAAAACTCTTCGTACAGTTTCTTATAGTAGTTGCGCCGGCGGTGATAACGAAGTGCAATGAACAGGGATACGAAAGCGATAAGAAGGGACACCCCACTGATAATGCCGGACTGTATACGGTCTGAAACCAGGCGGCTTTGAAGTTGTTCTTTTTCTTCCTGAAGAAGTTTATTGTCGTATCGGCTGCTGAGCTGCTGGAAGAGTTCTTTGTAGTTCTTTTCGTACAGGGTATTGATCTGAAGAAGCTTGTTTACATATTCCAGCTGTTTTTGAACATTCCCGGTGTTTTTGTGGTATTCATACAGGGTTTCGAAGGCGGGTCGGAACTGGGGATCAATCTTACCGGTTTTTTGAAATTCCTCGTCAAGCATACTGAGGTATTTTAAAGCCTCTGGATGTTTTCCGGCTTTATAATAGCTCATGCCGAGGTAGAACTTTTCAGTAAGGTGTTTCCAGTTATCCGCGTAAAGCGTGAGTGCATGGTTCAGTTTGCTGATGGCCAGCGGATAGTTTTTCCTGTAATAGGCATCAATTCCTTCGGAGCCTACGAAATAGGGCCGGAACTGGGGCATTTTTTGATCTTCGATAAAAGAGACCCCCTCTGCCACGAGCTTTTTATTATCTGCAAACTCTCCCAGTTTTGATTTTGTATCCAAGAGTGCAATAAGAGCGTGCATATAGTAATTTCGATAATCGGTATCATCCACATTTTCACCGTGGTTTTTCCTGAAAAATTCCAATGCTTCCTCAATTAATATCTTCGCTTCGTGGTTCTGCCCGAGGTAATTTCTGATTCGTGCAATATTAAGATTTAAAACATTAGCCAAATATGGACTGTTTTTTATGGACAGGTGTGTTTGCGCCTGCACATAGCTGAGTAAGGCTATGTTATAATCTTCATTAAGTTCATGAAGTGTACCATTAGTCATTAAAGCATCACCCAGGATATTTGGTTGGCTGATCTCTTTTGCGGTGCGGAGCATACTGTCTGCGTACGCCATTTTTTTCCTGTTAGCTGCGTACTTTGTACCCAAGACATATGCCCGGTAAGTCTTTAAAGGATTATTTTCGGATTTCGCTTTCAGTGAGTACAGATCTATAAATTTCTGAACCTGGTCCGGTTCAAACTGTACAGCGGAAATCTGCTTTTCAAGTTCGGAGTAAAGAGACTCATCAGCAAGACTCCTGTTTTGCCCACTTACCTCCACACCAAATGCCACAATCAAACCAATGATTATGCGGAAGAAGAAATTACGGCTGTTTATTGATGTTTTCAAGCAGGGGTGCTCATTACTATCGGTAAATATATAAAAAAGTTCCTACTGAACGTACTTCAAGACGCAATATAAACATTTGTTAATAGATTTATTTACCTGTTTACCGTTACTTTTTTAAGAAAATACCGTTATTTTTTATGATTATACCGCTCTGAAAGTCTCATGGTTTTTGTTTAATGGAAAAGAGCTATACATTTGAAAAAAAATAATTGAAATGAAAAAATTACTTGCAATCTCAGCGTGTGTTAGTCTATTAGTATTATCGTCCTGCCGTAACGACCAGGCCGAAGAAATGTTTGAACAAACCAATCCGTCAGGCAATGTTTTTCTGGACGGAGGTGACTCTACAGGATCTATGGCAAGAGATTCGGCAGCAGCACCTCAAAATTCCGTTATTGACGAGAATGATCCTGTAATTCCTCCAAGAAAATAATAACGGAGAATGTTTTTGTGACCCCCATCAATCCCCTTGAAAACTGAGCGATGAAATTTAATAACCAAAAACTCCGGAATTATGATCCGGGTGTAGGCGAAGAGCTGCTGGAGGACCGCACCAGGCTGTGGATCTCTGTGCTCCTTTCCCAGGCCCGGGGACCTATACCCGCTGCAGATCTTTTGGATATGCTGCCACCGGAGGTGCGCGAAGACAGAGCCTATGCAATGTCGGCCATCCGGCATCTGTACCGTTCTCTGGAAACCCTGGAAATCGGACATGATACACTTAAAGACTTTCTGCTGAAAAGCTATGCTCAGTACATGCAGGCAGGGAATGAGCTTCTCCTTGAGTTTTGCCGCCAATATCCTGACCATAGTTATTCTGTAGCGAATACACTGTATCATGATGCCTTATCGGCTTACCCGCTGAATGCAGTGCTGGACTGTACCCAGGATTGGGCAGACCGTGCGGCGCAGGCTCATGTGAATGCGGATTGGGTAATGCAGGATGTAAAGAAGGCTGTGGAGTTGGCAGTGGAAATGCAACTGCCGGCAGAGTCCTTAAGGTTGGCATTATTGCTGAAAAGGTTGAATGTAAGATACCGTACCGTCTTTGTTGAATTTAAAGAAGAAATCGCCACTGCATTAATCGCACAAAAGAAGTTTGGCCCCGCGCTGAAATATCTTTCTCATGAAAACGGACTGAAAGTAAGTCCGGATCAGGCTTTTCACTTTCTTGGACAACTGTATGCCCATGGCGCCTGGGAACAGGCAGCGCAACTGAGGACATCAATAGACCGGCACTACCGCAGTGAACTTGATGACAGTCTGAGGTCTGCGCTGTATTATGCGGCTATGGAAGCCAGAACCCCGTGGATGGCACCCGTATTTGCACCAGATCCCTGTACCTATCCGGACATGGAGTGGAGCAGCGAGAAAACCATACAGCTGATTTGGGACCATTGTGTGGCCTGGAATGACCCCGTGATCCTCACTTATGCTGAACTGTTAAGCCGGGGTGACGACCTTCAGGATCTGTTGGACTGCGCAGAAGACCTGTCACGTACTGCATCGTACGCGCGTTCTGCCCTGGAATTCGGCCGGTTTTTTGGTGAAGGGCACTTCCGCAATTTTCCGGTAACGGCGCTGCAGCAAACCATGGCCGGTAACCTGGCAGCGATGATCCAAACCAATGGTGCGCCTCAAACTATAGACGATCTGGAGCCTGTAATCATGCTCTTGCTCCTGCATGGTTCAGATGTGCCGGTAATCCGTAAACTATTAATCACTTTGCAAGCCAGTGAGGTTCCTCATTCTCTCTGGACCTCCAACCGGGTTGACCTGAATATGATATCCTACGACCGGCTTTGCCTGGCAGCGCTTTCCGCCGGATTTCTGCACGAGGGTTCAGTATCTGAAGTCAGTGCGAAAAGCTGGCACCAAAAGTCCTGGGAAACCGATTTAAAACAGCTTATCCACGAAATCCATTTTTTGGAGGGCAGCGCTTACAGGCAACAGGCAGACGGCGATTTGAATTCAGAAGATCTTAGCAAATGTTTTACACTGCTTCTGCAGAGCATGAAGTTTAGCCTGAATTCCAGAAGCCAGTGGGAAAGGAGTTATCAGCTGCCGGAGCAGGTATTTCCGCTTCTGTATAAAAAAATGGTTTCCTTCGCAAACCGTTTTCTGCCAGAGGCTCTTCCGGCAATGCTTCGGAGTGTATCCGAAGGCGCTGGTGATCAGTTAGGACTGTACAGTGAAGGTTTCAGAAATGTGATGGCGCAAACCGTACGTGAGCTTGTTGGCTCCACGGTTGAAAAAGAAACTACGCTCCGGTTGCTGGAGTTGTGGCAGGAACATGTGCTGAGCGGGGTCATGAACCGCTGGGAGAGATGTGAAGAAATGCTTGACATCACCGAATGTTATGGCATCTATAATGAAAATGAGAAAGCGGCATACAGCTGGAGGAAAATGCTGGAAAGCTCCATGGGGCCATTCTGGCGGACTGAAAGCCAATTTGGTCTTATTACAGCAGCACTTAAAAACTTCAGGACCGCATCCGGTTCCACCTATCAGCGCTTCGCAGCATTACTGGATTATGCGTCCGGTGAAATGTGCTACCCTAATTCTGTAAAACGCTATAAGGAGCAACTGGCAGGTATATTGACCTTGACAGGAACGCCTCAAAAGGCTTCCGATTATTACAGATTTGAAACTCTGCCCACCCCGGAAGTAGTCCTGATGAATGCTGAATCTTCAAACTTTGATGCGCCTAACCGCGGTGCAGGATACCGACTGGGTGCCGCAAATCTTCGTGAATATGGTGCGCTGATGGAAATGTTGGGCCATCTGGACTGTAGCCCTTACCTGAAATGGGCATTGTGCACTCTTTTTGTTCCGGCTGAAACTACCCAGCAATCCATGCAAGTGTATGGAAATCATATGGCCGCCATTCTTAATGAATTAGAGCCAATAAGCAACTCCAACATCAATCTCATCTCTAAGGAATGGACGGAGTGGCTGTCTCAAAATATGGAGCGCAAGGCGCTTCGGAAGCTGGCTGCAGTCCTGGTGAATCATCTTTCGCACTCCAACCTTAGACGGATAGAAAGTTTTATTACCGACCTTGACCCCATAACCATGGTGGATGCGGACGGCCCACAACGATCTGTTGGTGTCATTTATCCTCTCCCGGGTGTTAACTGCCCGGACGCCGTGTGCAAAAAATCAGTACCTAATTCCTGTACCAATTGGATTCACTACCTCCTTCACACTTCCGACGGCTATGGGTTCAATACCCGAGAGCTTTGTGCTGGACTGGAGCAATTACTGAATGTAGATGCTAACACACTGCCTGCTGAAGATTTACTGGAAATCATCAGCGGTCACTTCGAATACCTGATTCAGCCGGATGAGGCAACATTCAAAAAATACAGTTGGCTACAGGCCGCGGATTACAGCATAAGCGGTAACCAAACAGCAATACAGCTGCTAATCTGGCATTTGAATCATCCTGATCATGCGGTTAGTGTCCGTGCGGAGGAAAGGCTTATCAGAATGGTTTCTTTCGTTCCTGAAACCGTGCAGGATTTGTTTCTGCATTGTGCAGGCGATACCCCTGAATATGCCTCAGAGTTGTGCAGTGCAGTTATTTATCAGTCCTCCGTTAGGAATGCATCACTGATTGGCGAAATATTACGTGAGTATCCCGCACTTATCACAAAAGCAGCCGGTATACTTCATTTAAGCATCCGGAAAAACTTGCTTGATACAGGAGTTGAACTGGAGCGCGCAGGATATCCTGAACTGTTGGACGCGGTAAACAGTAATTTGCAGGAAACTTCGGTGCAATATGGCCCACCGTACGTACCTCATCTGTCCATGGCATCTCTTCAGGATGTACTGGATGACTTGCAATCTGCTCACTTCCTGGACCAGCGTTTTTCCGAAAATCTCGTGGTTCTGATGGAGGAGTATTGCTTTCCTCTGACTCAGAATATGGTAAAAATGTCAGATTGGTACGTTCGAAGGAGTTTCAACAGAGAACAGTGGTTGATGGGCAATTACGATTATTTTTTAAAACATGCACTGAATAATGCAGTGGCACACAAGATTACCAGAGGAAATATAGAATTGGTTTATGATATTGTAAATGATTAAAGTTATGAAACAGAACAGAGACAGAATAAGAGATACAAGAGCTGGGTTGGAACGCGAATTAAACATTATGTTTGAGAACGCTGAGAAGCAAGGGCAGGGCCGATATTACAATGAGTCCAGAGGTCTTAAACAGGGGCCGAACGGAAGACTTGATCTCAATGCCCTGATTGCGCCTGCCATGAAGACTGACGCGCAGCGAGTGTCAAAACTGAGAATTACTGCCTGAGTGGCCTAAGAAACTTTAATTTATCAACCCATCCGCAACCCCCATTTGCCGATAGGTCAGTAAATTACTGTATTATAATTGTTTCCCAGGGCATTTCTTGTAAATGCCCTTTTATTATTACAGTACAGACCTTTGCTAAGCCTCTGGATACACGGCGGTTAACCTTACACCGCTTCAGGCGATATTATCTGATCAGATTATATTATACTTTAGGGTAAAATATGTAATTTTGTGACCTTACAGTAAAACTTTACTTTATCGGTGCATGATGAATATTGAATCCGTGGGGAACATAATGGCAATTTCGCCCTCAGCCTGGCTGGTGGGTTTTTGTCCTTCCCCTGAATCTGCCGTAAGTTCCCACCTCGCTCCATTTTATTTTCACAACAGGCGAAGCACTTCTATAAAAAACACATTTGATGAATCCTAAAATTTTACTCTCCACACCCCATATGGGCGGCAGTGAACTTAACTTTATCCACCAGGCCTTCAATGATAACTGGGTGGCACCTTTAGGCGCTAACGTAAACGGTTTTGAAGCGGACCTGGAAGAATATCTCGGGAACGGATCTCATGTAGCGGTCACAAGTTCAGGTACCGCCGCACTGCATCTGGCCCTGATAATGATGGAAGTTGGTGCCGGCGACGAGGTATTCTGTCAGTCGATGACCTTTGCGGCATCCGCCAACCCAATTGCCTACGTAGGCGCTACTCCTGTTTTTATTGACAGTGAGAGGGATACCTGGAATATTTGTCCCGATGCACTCAGGGAGGCACTGGCTAACCGGGCGGAGAAAGGTAAACTTCCAAAAGCGGTTATTGTAGTACATCTGTACGGAATGCCTGCTAAAATGGATGAACTTACTGCCGTTTGTGAGGAATATAATGTACCTCTGCTGGAAGATGCTGCAGAGGCGCTGGGCAGTACCTACAAAGGTATTAAATGCGGAACTTTTGGCCAGATGGCTATCCTTAGCTTTAACGGAAACAAGATCATCACCACTTCGGGTGGAGGTGCCCTGGTTACAAAAGACCCGGCATTCAAAGAAAAGAGTATTTTCCTGGGCACGCAGGCACGTGATGCAGCAGCACACTATGAACATACACATATAGGCTACAATTACAGACTAAGTAATATATCTGCAGGTATCGGAAGGGGGCAGATGGAAGTACTGGACGAAAGGGTAGCAGCCCGGAGAAGGAACCAGTCTTTCTATGCTGAACTTTTTAAAAATGCAGACGGGATTGAGGTTTTGACGGAGCCTAATGATGATTTTTTCTCCAATCACTGGCTGACTTCCATACTTGTTGATCCGGAAAAAACCGGATTTACACGTGAGGATTTAAGGCTTAGGCTCCTAGACAAAGGAATTGAGTCCCGACCGCTATGGAAGCCCATGCATATGCAACCTGTTTTTAAGGGTACCGATTTTTTCGGCAATAGGGTATCTGAAGAATTATTCCGCGATGGCCTGTGTATGCCCTCCGGATCCAATCTTGGAGTCACGGAGCATGAGGAAATAGCGGAAGCCATTCGGACTATGGTGCCGGAAGCGGTATGGTCTCCAATTCTATAATAGCAAACACACACTTTTAATGATGACTAAATATTTACTCACTGCCTCACTAAACCGAAAAATATGAAGCTTCGGAAGTTTGGAAACAGAATTTATGGAGGGGTAACGTTAATGAGCCTTACAGACATCCGCTATTTGCCGCGATGGGTAGTGCTGATACTTGACCTCTGCTTCGTTGCAGCAGCCGTATATTTTTCATGTTATGTTATTGAGAAATTAACCTATAGTGTGCAGTCTGTGTTTTACGGCAGAGACTATATGTATTTTCTGATTCTGGGCATCAGCATTTTCTTTATGTTCCTCTTCCGTACATTCACTGGGATTATACGTCACTCCACATTCATTGACCTCTTTAAATTATTTCTGGCCACATTCTGTACAACCCTTACGGTAGGAGCGGGTAGTTTTATTTTTTATCTGATCACGGGTGAAAGACTGATTTATATGTCCATTCCCTTTTCAGCCATATTTTTCACTACTTCATTTATCTTCCTGTTCATATTCCGTCTTGCTGTCAAGGAATTCTTCTATTACGCCCGCGAATACCGGCGCAGTGCCCAACGTACCAGAATCTGGGTACTGGGTATAGACGAGCAAGCTGTAGCAGTAGCACGGGCTGTACTGGATAATCCTAATCTGCCTTATCATATTGCAGGTTTCCTAACGCAGCGGAATGATTCGGCGCGAGCCAGCCTCCTTGGTAAACCGATTTACAGTAAGGACAAAATTGAGCATTCAAGTAAGGATGACCTTCTACTGGATGGCATACTGGTCGTAAAGGAAATGATGTCCAAGGAGGAGTTGAACCAATGGGTTGCTTTCTTTCTGGAAAAAGACCTTCAGGTGTACAAGGCACCTACCTTGCAGCAATTACGCAATAACGATCCGGATGCGTCCATCAAGTCCCTGCAGATTGAGGATTTGCTGAACCGGAAGGCCATAAAAATTGAGAATGATGCGATTAAAAGCAGGCATTATGGAAAAATGATTCTGGTTACCGGTGGTGCAGGTTCTATAGGCAGCGAAATCGTGAGGCAAGTGGCCCAATACGAGCCAGCGCTCGTAGTGGTCCTGGATCAGGCAGAAACACCTCTTTATGAGAGCGAACTTGAATTGCGGGCCAGTTTCCCAAAAGTTAATTTTAAATTCGTGCTGGCCGATATTTCCAACAGGCACCGGATAGAGCCACTGTTCCAAAAGTACCGTTTTGCCATGGTGTATCATGCTGCCGCCTATAAACATGTTCCCCTGATTGAGGAAAACCCGCATGAGTCCATTCTGGTCAATGTCCTTGGATCCAAAAATCTGGCTTTTCTGTCCAGTCGTTATGGCGTAAACCGCTTTGTGATGATCTCAACGGATAAGGCGGTTAACCCTACCAATGTGATGGGAGCCTCCAAAAGAACTGCGGAACTTTATGTTCAGGCTTTACAGGAAGTAGATAACAACAAAACGAAATTTATTACCACCCGGTTTGGAAATGTATTGGGTTCCAACGGTTCGGTTATCCCTCATTTTAAAAAACAAATTGAAAAAGGAGGGCCGCTAACCATTACTCATCCTGATATTGTAAGGTATTTCATGACCATCCCCGAAGCTTGCGAACTCGTTCTGGAGGCCGGTACTATGGGTGAGGGTGGAGAAATATTTGTATTTGATATGGGCGAGCCTGTAAAAATCATTGATTTGGCAGAGCGGATGATTAAGCTCTCGGGGTTGGAACCGGATCTGGATATCAAAATAGTATTCACGGGTCTGAGGCCTGGCGAGAAGCTTTATGAAGAGCTCCTTACGGATGGCACCAAAACTCTGCCCACCCACCATGAAAAAATACTGATCTCCAAAGATGCCTGTCTGTCATTTGATGAGATTGACGGGCTTACCAATTTGGTAATAAAGGCAGCACTGAGGCGGGATAAGGTGGATGTAGTTCGCAATCTGAAGAACATTGTTCCGGAGTTCATAAGTAACAATTCGGTGTATGAGGCGCTGGATTGAGGGGAGTTATTAAGAGGTTAGGGACTTCCGCAATAGGCGGAAGAGGTCCCGTCTTCGGCGGCATGACATGGGTTAGACGGTTAGGAGGTTAGGAGGTTAGAAAGTTAGAAGGTTAGAAGGTTAGAAAGTTTTGGGGATGCCCACGACCAAACCCGTCTTTGCTGTTTGTTCTTTCTTCTTTCTTCTTTTTTCTCTTCCAAGTCTGAAATCTGAAATCTGAAATCTGGTGTCTGACATCCTAGCTCTTGGTTCTCACCTAACCACAAAGCACACAAAGGTTACACAAGGTGCTCAAAGTAAAATCCACAGAATGTTTAATGGTTAAAAAGTTAGAAGGTTAAGAAGTTAGAAGGTTTTGGGGATGCAGACAACCAGACCCTTCTTTGCTCTTTGTTCTTTCTTCTCTTTTCTCTTCCAAGTCAGTCTGATATCTGGTGTCTGATATCTTGACTCTTGGTTTTTGGATATTGGTTCTTGGTTCCTGACTCTGATTTAACCACTGAGTACACTGCGGCTGAACGGAGGACACAGAGCAGTAAAGCCGTAAAACCGCTAAATCGTAACTTTGAAGGTATAGTAAGTGCCACATTGGTAAATTGCTACACTATTACCTTGCTACACAGGTGCACTTTTGCATTATAAAATCATGTCGCTTGGCTCTAGATATTCACATCTGTCATCCAGCTCCAAACCAACCAAACTTCCTGCCCTGATTTTGCTTCGTTCTGCACATTTTTATTTATATTTAGACCCCTGTAAGGGACGAAAGTTTAATTGGATAAAATGTCGGAGAAGATTAGGTTTGCCGTAGTGGGATGCGGACATATAGGCAAAAGACATGCTGAGATGATCAGCCGTAATGAGGACTGTGCCCTGGTGGCCCTGGTAGATGTAAAGCCGGAAAAAGAGTTGGGAATAATGCCTTATGGTGTCCCTTTTTTTCAGTCGCTGGAAAAGCTGCTCGCCTCGGATATTAACCCTCATGTTATAACAGTAGCCACCCCCACTGGACTGCACTATACCCAGGCTCTTGAAGTTTTGGAATCGGGATATCACGTAGTTGTGGAAAAGCCTGTAACTCTGAACCGGCAAGAAGCAGCTCACCTTATTGATGTTGCAAAGCAGCGCGACAAGAGGCTTTTCCTCGTGATGCAGAACCGATATTCACCACCTGCGGTGTGGCTTAAGGAAATGATTTCCGGCGAAAAACTTGGTCAACTTTTCATGGTACAGCTGAACTGTTACTGGAACCGTGATGAACGGTACTATGTGCCTGAATCGTGGCGCGGAACAAAGGACATGGATGGTGGAACCCTCTATACTCAGTTTTCGCACTTCATAGACATTATGTACTGGCTTTTTGGCGATGTGAAACATATTGATTCCTGGTTTGCAGACTTTAACCACAGCCATCTTACGGAGTTTGAAGACAGCGGTATGATCCGTTTTGAATTTACGAACGGAGCCATGGGCTGCCTGAACTTTTCCACCTCGGTCTGGAACAGGAACCTTGAAAGCTCGCTCACTGTTATTGCCGAAAACGGATCTGTAAAGATTGGCGGACAGTATATGGATAAAGTGGAAGTGTGCCACATTAAAGATTACGAGATGCCGGAGTTGGCACCTACCAATCCCGAGAATGATTACGGGTCGTATAAAGGCTCCGCACTTAACCATCATTTTATATTTGAGAATATTGTGGATGTACTCCGGGGGCAGGCACCACCGGCTATGGATCCCTCAGACGGGCTTAGAGTTGTGGATCTGATAGGCAGGATGTATGCGGAATCCAGAAATTTTGCAGACGGTGCAGGTAAGAATATTGATTCGGACGGAACACCTCACATCCGCATTTAGATAAGCCCGGGATTAAATCAATCAATATCGTATATTTGCCCATTAACTTGACATATGAACAGAATAATAGGAGTATTGCTTTTTTTGTTTTTCCTTCAGTCCTGCACCATGCGGAAGGATGAGAAACAAAGCGATCTGAATTACCTGCAGAACGTGCGGGAAGCCGCCACACAGGCTGCTATAAATAATGCAGAGTCTACCATACAGAAAGGCGACCAGCTTGTCATTTTTATTTCAGCCAAAAATATGGATGTCGTAAGGCCATTTAATCAGGGATATTATACGACACAGAATCCAGCTTCCGCTGCAGCTCCGAATATGGAGCGTACTTATCTTGTAGATTCGGATGGTAATATTGACTTTCCCATTTTGGGGACCCTGAGCACCAGCGGCAAGACGGTTGAAAATTTTAAAGCAGAGATGCAGGACCGCATTTCTCAGTATGTTAAGAGTCCGGTAGTGACCGTGAGGCTTGCCAACTTTAAAGTAACTGTACTTGGCGAGGTTACCCGCCCGGGACAATACACCATCCCGGAAGGTCAGACCACACTGCTTAATGCACTGGGGCT
>CAYXUO010000063.1:0-12215 GCA_964468335.1 uncultured Chryseobacterium sp.
AATCGCCATTAGCCTGCCTGCCGTCCTCAAGGCTAAATACCTTATTCAGCTTTACATTTCCGAAATTAGGAAGCTCTGTTTCCGGTTCTTTCTGGAAAATTTCCAGTTCCTTCTTGCAGGAACCCAGCAACATCAAACACACCAACGCTAGCCAAAACCGATTTCTCATTACCAACTTTACAATTGAGCGGCAATTTAGCAAAATCCACCCGCCTGAGGACTGATCCTAAAGAACATTATGAATACTTTAACAAAAGAAACATTACAAAGTGGGTACCGAAATGTTATATAATTCGGACAATGACCCTTTAAGAAGAGATAAACAAAGTTTTCAGGATGCGAACCCGGCTACGATCCTGTCTACAATTATCTGCGCGAGTTTTTCCTTACTTTGGTGGGTCCACCCGGCGATATGTGGAGTAATAATAACCTTTTGGGACTGAAGAAGATAATTCAGGTCTTCATCTTCAGAATCCAAATTTTCAAACGACGGTTTTTCAAACTCAAGAACATCCAGCGCGGCTCCTTTGATCTTACCGGATTTCAACCCCTGAACTAAGGCTTTCGTTTTAATGTTCTTACCTCTTGAGGCGTTGATTAGGTAGAATTCCTTAGCCATTCCATTAATAAAATTCTCATCCACCAAATAATGCGTTTCGGTTGTTAGCGGAATATGCAGGCTTATGATATCAGCGGTAGACATTAGCACTTTAAGACTGACCTGAGTGGCATATTCATCAGCAAGATCAGATTTAATATCGTGAAATACGGTGTTCACAGAAAATCCGGAAAGTCTGCGGGCAACAGCTTTACCCATATTGCCATAGCCGATGATACCAAACGTTTTTCCGGCAAGCTCATCACCGCGGTTCTCCTCTCTTCGCCAAAGTCCATTTTTAACTTCTGCCGAAGAAATGAACAGCCGGTTGGTTAGGGCCAGGAGCATCCCTAAAACATGTTCTGCCACCGCATCACGGTTACCTTCGGGCGAACTGATGACCGAGATACCGAATTCAGCGGCAGCCTCCAGGTCAATATTTTCCAGTCCGGCACCTACGCGGGCGATAAATTTCAGATTGCTTGCTTTTTGGATGAAGCTCCTGTCCAACGGGACACGGCTCCGTATGATGATTCCTTCGTAAGGTTCAATAATATCCAGAAGCTGAGCATAGCTGCTGCTGAAGTCATCGTCAATAACAAAACCCTTTGCCGAAAGCTGTTCTTTAATGAGCGGATGATTTCTGTCTAGCTGCAGTATTCTCATAGATCGGGAAAATTGACGAGAACGACCAGGATTTATCCCTGACCAAAAAGCTTTTTCAACTCTACGGAATCGGCGGGTTTCATACGTCCGGACAGTATGAGGGAAAGCTCTTTTCTTCGGAGAGCAGCTTCATAACGCGAAATCTCCTGTTCAGTTTCCGGTTCCATATTAGGGATCGGAATCGGACGGTTAAATTCGTCCACTGCCACGAAGGTATAGATTCCCTCGTTCGTATGAATCTTTTTCTGGTTAATGGGATCGTCCAGCCAAACATCAACATAAATCTCCATGGAAGTAGAAAATGCACGGGAAACTTTGGATTCCAGCACAACAATACCTCCTTCCGGAATAGGATGGTTAAAGGATACATGGTTTACCGATGCGGTAACCACCCGCCTTTCGCAGTGGCGTGCAGCTGAAATGGAGGCACAGCGGTCCATCTTCGCCAGCAGTTCACCTCCAAAAAGGTTACGGAGCGAATTGGTTTCGTTCGGCAGAACGATATTGGTCATAACCGTTAGTGATTCACTTGCTTTTTTGGTTTGCGCCATTTTTTAGTAGGATTTTTTTTTTATTTCCATTTTTTTGGAGCAACCGGAACTGCTGCTATTGTTTTATTTGAATCGGCTTTCACCGAATCCAGTTTCAGAGAATTGACTGTATCTTTCTTTGCGGGCTGGACTTTTACCGTATCCTTCATGGCTTGAAGCGTTGAAGGTGTAAATGACTTTCTGCCAAAGAGCATCTCCGGCTGAGTGATACCAAAATACGCCAATGCGCCTATGGGCAAGAGTAACAGAAGCAGCCATACGGCTGTTTTACCGCCTGAATATTCCTTCTTTTCTGCGGGATTTGTGACCGTACCCCGGCGTTTTCGTAAGTCATCCAGGTTAATTTCCTCCAGTCCGTAATAATCTGCATGATCTCCCGCGATCCTGTTCCCATCAAAGCGAACGGAATCCGCAGAAATCTTGAATGTGCCCAAGCCCTCCAGAGGGAAGCTCTCACCTTCGTTGATTTTATTCTTCCAAAAAGTGACCTGAGATTTTATCTCCTCTGCGACCTTTTCAGTACTGATTCCCTTCTGCCTGGCAACGAAATTTTCAAAATCCGGCCCCTGTGCTTCATAATCGGGTACATAGGCAATCTTCTGTGCGGGCGGGAGAAGCGTTTTTTGCTCCGGACTTAATTGAGCAGCAGCATTTTCCAGCAGGAACTCACCAAAGCCTGTCACGATAGTGTTTTGCCTGAGCTTCAGATATTCGAGAATGAGTACAGAAATATTCATGAGTCCGCAAATTTAGGATTTTTTCGGCGAAAAAAATTTTCGCCGAATCAAAAAGACATTTATGAATCGAAACCCTCTACTTCCTCAACAAAACCGAAATCCCAAACATAAAATTAATGCCGGCCTGCGAAAAATAGTAAGGAGACCCATCATACACATAGCCGTTATTCACATATTTACGGTCCAATATATTATTAACCAGCAGTTTGAAATCTAAATCTGTTTTCTTGAGGTTTAAAATATATCTGGCGTTGAAATCGGTCAGCAGATAATCATCCAGCTGCAGCTGCGCATCATTTGTATTGTCCAGAAACTGCTTTCCTACATACTGATTCTGCAAACCCAGGGTGAAGTTTTTCAGCGGCGTATAATTCAGCATCACATTGCCGATTACTCCGGGTGAAAACGAAATAGGTGTGTCGCCCAGCTTTTGTATCCCGCTGGCCTCTTCAATAATAAAACCGCGGTTGTGGTTACGGCTTACATTCAAATTTGCGGACACGTTCCAGCTTTCGGAAAGTTTTGACGCTGCACCCAACTCAATTCCGGCTCTGTAACTTTTACCGCTGTTCTCGCGGATAAACTCTCCTATATCAATAATTTTACAGTTCAGCACCAGCTGATTCTGATAGTTCATAAAATAGAGGTTGGCGGTAACCATCAAATCACCCCACGTTTTCTCGATTCCTGCTTCAAAATCGTGCAGTTTTTCGGGTTGCGTCGCAGTATTGGCAAAAAGGTCATCACGGTTGGGTTCGCGCTGGGCATGAGCGTAGGATAAAAATATTTTTCCGGAATTGATAAGGTAATTTAAACCGAGTTTAGGATTAAAGAAAAGCCAAGTTTTCTTAAGGTCCATGCCTTCGCCGTCGCCTTCCATGATCACTGTTGTATCGTACGAAATATTTCGTAGTTGCAAATCTCCAAAAAACTCAAACTTATGAAGGCGGTAGATGGCTTTGGCAAATCCGGCAAGTTCATCTTTCACCCCATTGTTGCGGTAATATTCGTGTGAGGAAATAGCTGGAACATACACATCAGACACCTGACCGAAATGTTTACCAAAATAGTGGTTTGCAACAAGGCCAATGTTTACATCCAAATTGTCAAATTTTCCATAGAGCGTACTCACCCCGCCGTAGAAATCATTGTCCAGCCATTTTTTTCGGATAAAATCAGAATATTCTTCCGCACCCGGATCAGGAAGATTGTATTTTGAATAAGCCGCTCCCTGCTTATAGTTTTCATAAAAGCCTTTACCCTTGGTATAGTGCAGTGTGGTTTCCAGCTTCCATTGGTGGTTCAGACGCTGATTCCACAACAACTGGTAGTGGTTCTGGCGGTAATTGTCTGTCTCATTATCATAAAACCCGATGATATTTTCCCAGTTGGAATCATATATCGCCCCGGAGAAATTGGTCCGTGGCTTGGTAAGCCAGGTTTCGCGGTCAATGCCGTTCCAGGCCTGATAGGTTTTTTCCCTGCCACCAAAGGCCAGCAATCTTACGGCGGTATTTCCTTCCTCAAAAAGCGCACTCAGATTATAGGACTTAAGATCGGCGGATGCCCTGTCTATATAACCGTCTGAATGGATTCCCGTGTACCGTCCCATCACACTCAGGCGATTGTTCCAGAACTTACCTGAGCCCACCTCAGCGGAGTATTTATAGGTATTGAATGAGCCGTAGGAATTATCGGAACGAACATAAAATTCTTCCGCGGGATCTTTTGAAATTACATTTACAGTTGCTCCAAATGCCGAAACACCGTTTGATGAGGTTCCCACACCGCGCTGAATAATGATTTGAGAGGCCGAACTGGTAAGGTCGGGCACATTAACAAAGAAAGTTCCCTGCGATTCCGAATCGTTGTACGGAACGCCGTTCATCATCACATTGATGCCGCTTCCTCCCACACCGCGAATCCGAAATCCGGTATAACCAATGCCGTTTCCGGCGTCGGATGTAGCCACCACTGAAGTTTGATTTTTGAGGAGAACAGGTAAATCCTGCCCCAAATTTTTGTGCTCCAGGTCCTTCGCGACATTTACGATTTCCCGGGCGACAGGTAACCGTTTTGTAAAGGTCACACTTTCAATTTCCTGAATTTTCACCGTGTCTGCCGGCATAGACTGCGCAAAATACAAAGGACCTGCGCAAAGTCCTAAAATAACAAATCCTTTCATTCTTTTAATTTTTAAGATTAATTGAATAAAAGGGGACGTAAAAAATTATACAATAAAAGATCCGAAGATCACTCCCTAAACAGCATTACCTGTTCCAGGTTCATTGGGTATAATCTCAGCTTTTTACAGCACCCCTTAAACTTAATGGCGCGAAAATACAAAAAAATTTATCAGTAGCCTTTGTTTTGGGCATCAATATAAAAATAGTTCACGCCGTCTTTGGTCACCTCAAAGAGTTTTGCAAGTTTCCAGCTGTAGTTTCTTTTGATATCGGAATATTCAAATGGTATCACAACGTTGTTACTGATGTCGATAACGCCAAAGCGGTCATTCTGGGAAGCAATAATCATGGGATTATCCAGGTCTTCACCTTCTAAAATGTGCAGGTACTGGTATTGCGGGTAGATTACATAACTGCGGTAATCGTCTTCACTCCTGAAATAGGGTTGCTCAATGATTCCGTAGAAACCGCTGCGAACATAGGCATGGAACCGCTGTTTCATAAAAACGAAAGGACAGTTGGACAGGTCAGCTTCTTTATACTGATAAACCCTTCTACCGGACATATCAATTCTGAAATCAACCCCCTGACGTCTTACCGACGCATAATCAGAACTTCCGTACTTCCTCACCTTTGTATTTGGTGAATTAGAAAGGTTGCAGTCCTCTGTAAAAAATCCAACATTGCTGTACTCCGGCTTGATGATCATTTTGCCCTGTTGGCTTACAAAACCGAACAAGCCATCTTTCTTCTGCGGTATCAGTGCCGGAATGTCCGGGTTTATCTTAACCAGTACAGGTTTGGCAACTATCGGTTTTGCCACTTTCGATGTTTTTTTTGATTGTGCGGAACCGAAAGCCACCATTAAAGAAAACAACACCGAAAACCATTTTATCATCACCTTTTTTTTGTTAAAAATTATCGCCACTTTCATTTTCGGGCATCCATTTCACTGTTGAAGAGTATCAGATGAATGCCATAACAGGGCAAATATAGTAAATCACAATCAATGTGTTATATTTGCGGAATAGTCTAGCAAATTGGAAAAAGCCCAACAGTTTCTTGAAGATTTCACCGGAAGTAAAGCTTCAGTTTTTTACGCACTTGCAGAGAGCGGCTCATCGCGGAGGAACTATTTCGCTACTTCCGGTGGCCAGGATTTCATTGTAACCTGCAACAGCAACAACAGGGAAAATGAGGCTTTTTACTACCTGACTGATGTTTTTCAAGAACTCCAACTCAATACCCCGCAGATTTTCCGGATCTCTGAGGATCGCAGTATCTACATCCAGGAGTTTTTGGGCCGTAATACCCTTTCAGAAATCATTGCCGTAGAAGGTGAAAGTCAACGGGTCAGAATTCTGGTTCAAAAGAGTTTGAAGCACCTCTACCAACTTCAGAGAAGTTCAGCAAATCGTGTGGATTTCAGCAACGCATTTGAATATGAAGCGTATGATGAACTGCCGATACAGAATGATCTCTTTTATTTTAAAAGCTTCATTGCAGATGTACTGGAAATACCCTACCATAAATCCAGCCTGCTGAAGGAGATCCGACAACTTACGAAGAGACTTTCAGATTTGGGACCGCGCTGCATAATGCTGCGTGACTTCCAGGCACGAAACATCATGGTAAACAATGAGGATAAGGTATTCTTCATAGACTACCAGTCCGCAATGGAAGGGCCCGCGATGTATGATGTGATTTCATTCCTTTTTCAGGCCAAAGCCAATTTTTCAGCTGAGTTCCGTGAAGAAATGCTCCAATACTACTATGCAATGTATGAGGACACGGCAATACGCGAAGAACTGAGGAATTCATTGAAACCGCTTCAGCTTGTGCGCTTCATGCAGGTATTGGGCGCGTATGGATTCCGGGGGCTTATTCAGAAGAAAACTCACTTTATCTCAAGTTTAAGTGCCGGCATCGATAACCTGTACACTGTAAGTGAAAACTGGCCGGAGATGAACTTATATCCGGAACTCAGCACACTCATAACAAGCCTGAAGTCCAATGAAACTAACAAAAAAATAAAACAAATACTTAATAATCAATGAGTTTAACTATCGACATACACAGTTTCTCCTATAAAAAAGGCGGAATCCCCAAAGACCTTACCGGCAACGGCGGTGGTTTTGCCTTTGACTGCCGCGGAATCCTGAACCCGGGCCGCATAGAGGAATATAAAGTCCAAACGGGATGTGATATTTCAGTACAGGACTATCTGGAAACAAAAACTGAAATGCCGAAATTTCTTGAGTTAGTAAAGAATATGGTTTCCATCAATATTGATAATTACCTGGAAAGAGGGTTTGAACATCTTCAGATCAATTTTGGCTGCACCGGCGGACAGCACCGCTCCGTATACTGTGCCGAAAAGACGGCTGTCTTTATCCGTGAAAAATATCCACAGGCAAATGTGGTAATACATCATGATGAACAGCCACAACTGA
This sequence comes from uncultured Chryseobacterium sp., assembly GCA_964468335.1. Classification (GTDB taxonomy): domain Bacteria; phylum Bacteroidota; class Bacteroidia; order Flavobacteriales; family Weeksellaceae; genus Marnyiella. The sequence continues at coordinate 7,192 of CAYXUO010000063.1, forward strand.
ATGTGGCAGCATCTATTTAGGAAACAGAAATGAAAGCACTTATTTTTGCGGCCGGAAAAGGAACACGTCTGAAACCATTCACAGACCATCATCCAAAAGCACTGGCACCGGTAAACGGCGTTGCCTTACTGGAAAGAAATATTAAATATCTGCAGTCCTACGGTATCAATGAATTCGTAATCAACATTCACCACTTTGGCGATCAGATTGTTCAGTTTCTCCAAAATAATAACAATTTTGGCGCGAAGATTGAAATCTCAGATGAAAGAGCTGCACTTCTGGAAACCGGTGGTGGCCTGCTGTTTGCAAAACAATTCCTCGAATCTGAGGACAATTTCCTGATTTTGAATGCGGACATTTTAAGTGACCTGAACATTACAGCTCTGATAAATTATCATCAGCTCAACAATCATTTTGTGACGCTGGCGGTTTCGGACCGGAAGAGTTCCAGAAAGCTGCTTTTTAACAAGGAAAGCCTGCTGCGCGGATGGGTTAATGTGGAAACAGGTGCAGAACGGCTCGCAGAGCCAAACTCAGATTTTAAGCCACTTGCATTTAGCGGCATACACTGCATTAACAACACCATTTTCAGTAAAATCCGCCGCATGGGAAGCTTTTCTATAATGGAAGAGTATTTGGACCTGATGAGAACGGAAGAGATTTATGGCTTTGAGCATACAGCAAATTTAGTGGACGTAGGAAAACCGGAAGCTGTAGCCATTGCCGAAAAGTATTTTAAATAAGAAATTTTATGAGTAAGATAAAGAGAGGGAAAGGCCTGACGAAAATAATGACCGGGCCGGAGGAAGAATTGGACCAGCGTGTGCAAAGTCACTTTCGTGAAAAGACCTGGGATGAGTCCATTGGAAAGGACAGCTGGATGGTATTTAAAATCATGGCAGAACTTGTGGACGGTTATGATAAGCTGGCGAAAATCGGTCCGTGTGTATCCATCTTCGGATCAGCACGGCTGAAAGAGGGCGATAAATACTATGAACTCGCAGTTGAAATAGCACAAAAAATCACCGACATTGGATTTGGGATTATTACGGGTGGCGGACCCGGCATCATGGAAGCCGGAAATAAAGGTGCGCGTCAGGGTGAAGGTAAATCCATTGGGCTGAACATCGATCTTCCTTTCGAACAGCACTTCAATCCATATATAGACAAAAACTATTCTATGGATTTCAACTACTTCTTTGTCAGGAAAGTAATGTTTGTAAAATACTCGCAGGGATTTATTGTTATGCCCGGAGGTTTTGGTACATTGGACGAATTATCTGAAGCCCTGACACTGATTCAAACGGCAAAGATCGCACGTTTTCCGGTAGTCCTGGTCGGTACTGCATTCTGGAGCGGCCTGATAGACTGGTTTAAGGAAACGCTGCTGAAAGACGGTATGATCTCGGAAGAGGACTTAAACCTCTACCGTATTGTAGATACAGCCGATGAGGCAGTGGCACATATCAAGGCCTTCTACGACAAGTATACAATTGGTGTTAACTTTTAGTTGGCATATAATTTGTCCACCTTTGTGGAATTGCTGTAATGCAATAATAATGATGATAAAAAGATGAAAAAATATTTACATATAGTCTCCATTTTAACAGTTTTTCTGATGATGAGTTTTGCTGTGCAGGACTTTTATTCATCAATCACTAAAGTTGATTACGTGGAGGGCAGCAAAACACTGAAATTTACCACCAAGCTGAATACCAGCCATATCTCAGATGCCATAAAGATTAATCCAAACACTGCACAGTTTGAGGCAGAAGTAAAAAAGTATGTGAACAATAACTTTGATGTGTATGTTAATGGCGCACCTAAAACCCTCACATTTACAGGCAGCCAGGTAAATGGTGAAACTGTTTGGGTTTATTTCGAATCAGGCGGCGTTGGCGACGTAAGCAGTATGCGTATTAAAAATACCATTTTACTGGGAACTTTCCCCAAACAGTATAATCTGGTAAACATTGCTTATAAGGGAAACCAGAAGACTATGGGATTCCAGCGTGGAAAGGAAACGAATGAGGTATCGTTTTAAGTTCAATATCATTAAATAAAAAGAAAAGACTGCGAATCCGCAGTCTTTTCCTATTTAGGTTTGCAAGGACCTGATTACTGTCCCTGCACCTTCACATTGTCCAGTTCCCATGTTGTTGAAGCTGAAGATGTGCTTGTATATTTAAAGGCAATACGCACATTTTTATTAGCAAACGCATTGAGGTTCACCAGTCCTGAGTTAAAAAAGCCCCAGGCACTTAGGTTGGTGTCAATTGGAGCAGTAAGTTGCGTCCATGTGGTCGTGGTAGGGTTACCGGAATAGTTGTCGGTAATAAATACCTGCAGAGGTAATCCTGCCGCTCCCATACCGTCTGAATCAAAAGACAGGGAGTAATTTCCGTATCCGGAAAGGGATATTTGGTTAGATACCAGCCAGTCTTCGTTAGCAGCTGCACCACCGTTCATAACCGCGTAATAGTTGGATCCGGCACCCTGATTGGATGTATTCCACTCCTGCGGCCCGGTAACACTTACTTTTGTCCAGTTTGTGGTAAGTCCATTCTGGAAATCTTCGATGAAAATCTTCGTTGGCGGGACACTGCCGTCACATCTTGGGTTGTCAAGATCGGCATGGATCTGTTTCGGAATCCAAAGCTGGTAAGTACCGTTAAAGACGCTTAATATGGCATAAACATCGCCACGCCCTCCATCTATTTCTTCGGCTGCAAAACTTGCAAAATGACTTGTACGCAGAATGATGGTATTTCCATTACAGTCCTGAAGTGTCCTGTTGGTTGGTGATCCTGAGGCATAATTTTTACCCAGATCACTGTTAATAAATTCCACATCCTTAAGTTTAATCCATCTTCCAACATCGGCCATAGTAAGCTGGCTGATTGTTTTTTCAGTTGGTACGGGTGCAGACAGGGGTTTTTTACTGTCGAAGAAGAATTTATATACATCCGCTTCAGCAATTTGACCAACATTATTGCCGAATACCTGACCCAGTTGCAGTTCGCCGTTTACACTACCTATACGCAAGGTATTCAGTTTGATATAAATTTCTTTACCTACTTTAAATCTCGCATCCTGATACAGGTTGGTTTTGTTGATGTTCACGCGGATACCGCCTGTAGCATCTTCAATATAGATATATTTGAAAAGGTTACCTGTTTCGTCATTAGCGGTTACCTTACCTTTAAGAACATAGTTACCGGTAATTTCAGTTAGTGAACCACTGAACATTTGCTTCACTTCCTGAACAGTTTTGGGTGTCAGTCCCGTAAGGTCCAGTGCGCAGGGATCTGCCGTGATTCCGTCTAACCTTGGGAATTTGTTCATCTGCAGATCTACTACATTATTGATATACATCTGGTAAGTAGAGTTGAATTTACTCATGATGCCCACAAAGGTTCCGTTCCCGCTTGGCAGGGTTTGGTTGGCAAAAGAAGCGAAGCCGCTGTTTCTGACCACACGTGCCGCGGTAGTTGTTCCGTCATTAATACGGCGGTCCACACTGGTTCCGTCGGGTGCAAAATTAGAGCAAAGTACCGTACGGTCAAATTCCGCATTGTTTACCTGAATCAGCGCTCCAAGGAGGTTGTCATTTGCTGCGGACATCTGCGCCAGGGTCATTACCTTAGGTACAATTTTCGCACGCTCTGAACATGACCGTACAATATGCGCTGCTACAGAAGCTTCCGGAATACGTGAAACTGCATCTGCACCAGTGGCAGCAGCATTCTTTACGCCAAGCTGTATAAGCCCGCCGTAAGTACCCAGTGCCAGTCCATTAAGTTTAATATACACCTTAGATCCTTGTGGGAACTTCGTATAAGTGCTTACCGCATCTACACTGATGGTGAAACCATGGGTAGGGTTCTCCGGATTATCCTGGATGTAGATGGTTTTGTAAATATTTCCGGACTCGTCTGTAGATGAGACGTATCCTTCCATAATCTGCTCATTTGCAGAAGTACCCGCTGCCGGAAAAACATAGGCTACACCCGGTTGTTTCAATGCCTTGACCTGGGCTATGGTCATGTTCGCAGTAAGATCTGCGCACTCGTATCCGGCCAGATTGGGGTCATCGTATATATCATCATGCACGCAGGCTGTAATCAGAAACGCCGCGAATAGCATGTAGAATGATTTGAAATATGAACTGTATTTTTTCATTGGTATATGATTAATATTAAAATCTTAGATAAACGTTTGCAAAGAAAGTTCTTCCGCGGTCATACCACAATTTTGGTCCAAAATAGCTGTAAGTACGGTTGGCATCTGCCAGTGATTCGGGGAAGTTAACGTTTCTGCCCTGCTCGAAGCCACCGGTTACATAATCCCGGTTATTCAGGATATTGTTTACACTCACACTCACGCCCATCCTGTATTTTCCGTATACAAAGGTTTTACCGGCATTGGCATTCAGCATGAACTGGTCTTCAAATTTTTGCTGAGCGGTCAGCCTGGCGATCTGCTCCGGAGTAACACCCGGATAATTGTCTCCTGTTTGCGGATTAGTATAAAGAGCTGCAGTCTTATTAAGTGCAGAGAAATCCAGGTACTGGTCCTGCAGGTAATTTGCAGATGCTCCCAACCACCAGAATTTTGTTGAATTGTAACGCAGTCCGAAAGAATAGGCCTTCTGTGGGGTACCTGCTACCTTATAATCCTTAAGCTGTGCAGTTCCCAATTCGCGTACAGGATTTCCCAAACGCTCAACACTGTCATCATCCGTGGTATATACCGTCGGGTTGTTGGTAATTCTGTAATCCCCATAACTTGCAACTGCATTAGCCGAAAGCGTGGGTGTAATTTTTACTTCGGCACCCAGTTCAAGTCCTTTATAGGTTTTGTTGATGCCGCTTAAGACCTCAGCAACAAGTGCATTTCCCTGATCTGCGGTCTCACTGGAGATGTCCACATAATATCTGGAGATTTCAGTCGCATTGTTCATGGTCGTGTGATATGCACCCAATCTCAGTTTCAGGATCTGACCTCTCAGGATATAGCTAAGA
>CAYXUO010000064.1:0-12188 GCA_964468335.1 uncultured Chryseobacterium sp.
AAACTGCATTTGTGTAAGATCCCTGAAAATAGTTCTTTACGAAACTTTTTATAGATTTCCCGCTGTACTGCTCCTTGGACACCAGCGGAAAGTATTTATGCTGCCTGCCTAAGACTTTATAGTCTACAAAGGACTTGTCTTTCAGAACCTTTAAAATAGTTGATACGGTATTGGAATGTGGCTTGGGTTTGGGATACTGATCAAGAATATCCTTGAGAAAGCCCTCACCAATTTTCCAGAGGTAATGCATTGTTTGCTCTTCGGCTTTAGTAAGTTGGTATTTCATATAACGATTTATATAGTGATACAAATGTATACGAATATTCTTTATGTACAACTATTTTTATAGTTAAATAAAAATATTTTAAGTGAACGAAGCTTTGGTAAAAGCATGAAAGATTCTTAGAGACCGTCAGATGACGAATCTCCGCAAAATTATCAGTCCACTGTAATCCGGGAAATCTGCGGGATTAATGTACCTTGGTGAAAATCTGTGGAATCCGTACGAATGTAAGCGCACAGATTACACAGATATGTATAGAAAAATCAAATCTCTTATCAGCGCACATCTGCGGACTCAAAAAAAATCAGTGAAAATCTTTTAAATTAGTGTGAAATTTTCCGCGCACAGATTACACAGATCTGCACAGAAAACCAAATCTGTGTAATCTGCGAGCTTAAAAAAAATCTTTGAAAATCTTTAAAATCAGTGTGAAAATTCCGCGCACAGATTACACTGATCTGCACAGAAAAATTAAATCTGCAGGTTACAAAAACGTAATGACTGTCTTTAAATCATAAAATCCCGGAAGTGTCCCGGGATATATTGTTATTTGGTAATAACTTCAAAGCGTTAATCCGGGCGTCAATCTCTGCCTTTTTTCTTGCTGTATTTTGCGCCTGTTCGTTTCTTTCTTTTTCAGCTTTGTCGAAAAATATCAATTTCCAATGTTAGAAAAATCAATAAGCGGGAGTCCTCCGATCATGCAGAGTACAAACATCTTATTAGGCAAATCCATAGACTTTGGCATAAGGGATATTTCTTATACAACCGCTTCGTGGAGAAACGCCAGAAATACAAAGTCAGCGTAAAAAAGATTATACTCACAAAAGAGTATATGAATAAAAATATTTACTTGTATTATCTTTTTTTTAAACTATTTTTCATTTTATTTATTTTTTTTAGTGTATATTTACTTGTCGTTTTTATTATTATGCAGCAAATCTATACTACTCTCCCGAGTACATTTGTAGAAGCAATTACAAATAAAGATAGAACACTGCTTACCATGATGAGTATGACGGCGAAGGGACATACTGAACACCCGCAACCTCTCATTAAGGGAAAAGTCAAAAGATTCTGCTATTTTTTGAAGAAACAGGTAATCTCAGAAAATTGATTAAGAATAGTGAATTTACTGTGTTTAGTTAAAGAGATGGTTGCTTACATGAAGAAGGCTTGTAGCGAAAACACTACCTACTGTATTACCTGTGATTTAAGTTCAAATTATACCCTGTATATGTCTATTGTAGCATACGCTCATTGTACTGCTGGAGGCGATGCTCCTAAAGCTAGTGTTATAAGTAATAGTATAAACTAATAACAAAATTCCCCAGTCATGTTAACATTTTTTATTTTAGCTGTAATATTACTTAATTTCACGATATCTATACTAATGTTACACAATGAGAAGGAAAACAGATTATTGTGGCATTTGATAGTATGCTTTTTTCCAATATTTGGGCCACTTTTTTATTTTCTTTACAGATCATTTAGAAGGAAAATAACAATTGCTAAAGAGGTCCGTTTGTTAATCTAATTATTGGGGGAAATCCGTACGAAATTTCCGCGCGCAGATTACACAGATCTGCACAGAAAAATCAAATCTGCCTACTCAGCGAAATTTGCGGACCTAAAAAACATCTGTGAAAATCTGTGAAATCAGTGTGAAATTTCCGCGCGCAGATTACACAGATCTGCACAGAAAACCAAATCTGCGTTATCAGCGAGATCTGCGGGCTTAAAAAAATCTGTGAAATCAGTGTGAAACTTCCGCGCACAGATTATACAGATCTGCACAGAAAAACCAAATCTGCGTACTCCGCGAAATCAGCGTGATTTAAAAAATTTTGTGAAAATCTGTGAAATCAGTGTGAAATTTCCGCGCACAGATTACACAGATCTGCACAGAAAAACCAAATCTGCGTTATCAGCGAGATCTGCGGGCTTAAAAAAATCTGTGAAAATCTGTGAAATCAGTGTGAAATTTCCGCGCACAGATTTATGAGATCTGCACAGAAAAATCAAATCTGCGTATTAAGCGAGATATTCGGGCTTAAAAAAATCTGTGAAAACCTCTGAAATCAGTGTGAAATTTCCGCGCGCAGATTACACAGATAAAGTTCAGCGATGTCCGTGAGATCTATGGTATCCAAAAACAAAAAAAGAGAACCACTTTTGTGATTCTCTCTGCTTTAGTAGCGGGGACACGACTCGAACGTGCGACCTCCGGGTTATGAGCCCGACGAGCTACCTACTGCTCTACCCCGCGATATGACTGCAAATGTATAACAAAAAAGTCAGCTTTCAAAATTTTATACGGTATTCCATAAAAAAGCCGGCTGAAACAGATCAGCCGGCCCCGAAAGAAAAACTAAGAAAAATTTGAATCTACGGAACCGGATTCGGCTCCTTCACTTCAAAGTTCTGTTCTGCGGTATGAACCTTACCATAACGGTCTGTGGCCCGTACCTGCAGTTTATGTGTTCCCGGTGCCAACTTTCCCGGGAAAGGTGCAACCCAAAGATGTTTGGAGTTTTCAGGATTGGAGGGTCTTCTGCCCTGCAGAAGCTCGCTCCCGGAATCCCATTTGAAAACCGACTGCATAAACGAAGGATCCAGTGTTTCGGTATAGTTCATGGGTTTCCATTCACCGTTGTCCACCCTGTACTCCACTAAATCATTTTTGCTGCCCATAAAGAAGTTGGATGCGATCCTGGCTGAATTTCTGCGGCTTGCAATTACCTTCGGCACATAGAGACTTATCTGAAATTCATCAGGCATACCTGCAGCTTTATACTGTATGCTGTATTTGTTGTCCCTGAAGTCGATGAAGGAGTAACCACGATAGGTGCCGTCGCGCATCACCGAAGCCGGAACGCCGGTGGCATCTACCGTGCCCGAATACCAATCGCCGGAAGTGGTGCCCACATTATATTCGTGTAAGTCCGAAGCTCCTTCCCAACCCTCACCTTTGGTGTAAAAAATCTGCGTCTGCTTGTGCGTATGTGCCGACATCATCAGTACGTTTTCAAAAGGCTTAAGTAAATCAAAGAGCATTTTACGGTCTGAAAGCCGGAAATGATCATCACCCTCCCTTTCGGGCATCATCTGAATATGAAAGGCCAAAACGACCAACTTATTCTTAGGAACCAATTTCAGATTATTTTCAATGAATTTAAGCTGATCTTCCCGGAAGCCGGCCCAGTAACCCTTGCCGTCACGGGGGTCAGGATAGAGTATGTCATCCAGAATCATGAAATGTACATTACCGTAATTAAATGCATAATTCGATGGTCCGAAATTCTCTTCAAAGGTCTCATCAGAAAGATGATCTTCCTTCGCTTCAAAATTCATATCATGATTTCCGATGACGTTGTACCACGGGAGGCCAATTTCTTTCACCGATTCAATATAGGGCTTATGCAGCGACAGATCATCGCCGACAAGGTCCCCCAGGCTGATCCCGAACACCGCGTTTTTACGGTTATTTTTAACTTCGTTAATGATACCTCTTCTGAAATAGTCAATCTCCTTCAGCGTGTAAGGTTGTGGATCACCAAAAACCAGAATTTGAAATTCTTTGTTCTCAATACTTTTATACAGCGGAAAATTTAATTCAGAGGGAATGGACCCGGTGGGCGCGGTTCCTTTAAACTTAAAATCAGCAGGAGAGCCGTTGGGTTTATGATGCTGATAGAATTGAGGCAGATTGTTATCATCAATCTTTGTGCGGTAATTTTCCGGTTTAATTACAAAGACGGTCTGGTCGCCGTACAGCGGCAGCGTGTACCTCCCATTTTTGTCAGTAAGGGTCACTTCTACTCCATTGGAGACCGCGACGTTACCGATTCCCCTTTCCCGTCTTTCTTTTTGAGCGTTTGCATTGGCATCCTCATAAACAAATCCGGACACGGAAGTCTGAGCGAAGGTTAAAGTGGAAATCAGGAGGCAAAATGCCGGTATCTTTACATTCATGTTTTTACAGATTAATTAATTGGTCGGGAATATTGGTAGTCACAAAGTCAATTCCCAAAGATTTTAACTTCTTATAGATTTCAATGTCATTTACTGTCCAGCTGTTGGTCATAAGTCCCAGTTTACGGGCCTCAGCAAGCCACTCTGGATGTTTCTCAAGCAGAATTTTATAATGATAGTCCAGGCCGTCCAGGTTCTCATATTTCAGTTGCTCTGGCGACAGATCTCCGTTCAGATAATGCACCGGGTACCTAGGTTCCCGGTTCTTTAATTCACGGCAGATATTGAGGCTGAAGGAAATAAATTCTACCTGCTCTTCCGTTTTGGTTTTGGAAACCAGCTGCAAAGCTTTTTGCACCATCATATCTTCAAGAATCTTTGTTTTAGCCGGTTTCAGTTCCACAATAAGTTTCACGCCGGCAGCCCGGCTTCCCATTTCCAGGTATTGTTCCAGGGTAGGAAATTCCTCGCCATTGGCTAACCTTGCAGTACGTAATTTGGCAAGCGCCGATTCTGAAACTTCCATTCCCGCATGGTGCTCATCATGATTCACCACCAAAATGCCGTCCGCAGTCATCCTCACGTCAAATTCTGACCCGTACACTTTTAAATCCTGCGCATTTTTCAGAGCCTCCAGCGAATTTTCTGTAGTGGATGGATTGGATTGGAAAAAGCCGCGGTGGGCAATGATTTGGGTTTGGGCGTTCATAAATTCAGAGCAAACGGTTAGTATCAGTAAGAATACATATTTCATCATTTGTTCCACCACATTTTAACGTTAATATCATCTCCGCCCATGGCCGCCACCGCCGCATTATAATTCTGTGTATTCATGATGCGCGGATTTGTGGGATACAACATCCGCTGTGGCATTTTGCCGTTGTTGAGCAGGCCTCCGTTGTTCGGCATAGTTGGATATCCGGTCCTGCGCTGTTCATACCACTGCTGATGATCAATAAAAAACAGTGCAATATACTTCTGGGTCATAATCTGTTCCAGCGTGCCGTTGTAGGCCACTTTTGGATTGGCAAAATAATTGGCAGGAACAGCAGCTCCCCATTGCTCTAGTGTGGCTTTAACACCACTTTCATAGAAAGTTTGGGCATTGCCGGCAATAATTCCTTTCTGTGCAAATTCTGCCAGGGTAAACTGGAGTTCTGCGTATGGGTATACCAGAACTTTCATTGGAGCTTTGGCCAAATTCTGGTTCATATTGGAAGGCTGATAGCTAAAGACCGTTCCCGGAGCATAACCTGCCGGCGCACCAAAATAACCTATATTCGGGTTGGGTGCCGCAAGACTTTTAGCCTGGGTAAAAAACTGGCTCAGTCTTGGGTCACCGTTATCTTTAAGTGTGTTTACAAAAAGCTCCCCCGCTGCTCTGTAAGCAGTAAAGTCCTGAGGTCTTGCAATAGGCGCAATAAAAGGAGCTACACCGGAAATATCCAGAACGGCACCATCCGCGTTGTTCTGGAATATCGGATAGGTGGCAGGATCATTCACAATCTCCTGAATCCTGGCGTAAACATTCACTTCGCCGTTACGCTTCTGGATCCTGCTCAGCAGGCGCAGGGAAAGTGAATTAGCAAACTTTTTCCACTTCACCATATTGGCCGCTGAGGCTTCCCCACGGTAAAAAAGATCTGTTTCGGCAAGAGGTTTAGTCGTATCGAACAGTGCGTTTGCAGCCTTCAGATCATCAAGAAGACTTAAATAAATATCCTTTTGGCTGTCGAATTTAGGCTTGTCAATATTATCTTCCAGCCGCAGCGCTTCTGAAAAAGGGATATCCCCGAAAGCATCCGTCAGATTGGCGTAAATAAAGGCGTTCAATACCAAAGCAATGGCCTGGTAATTTTTCTGATCTTCAGCCACAGCAAAAGTGTGCATTTCTTTTACCTGCTTCAGCCATTTGTAACTTGTGTTCCAGTATCCGGCGCCCGTTCCTTCGGTCATATAGTACCGGCTCACTGTATTGCCTTCGTTGGGGAACGGCAGGGCTACCTGCATGATCTGAAAGGTGAAATCATCTGCACGGTTATAACCGTACGAAGCCATTTCGTACTGAATGGGAGCCAGCAGACTACCTGCGGTGGGATTGATAATCTTACTCGTATCCGTGTTGATTTCCTCAAACGTACGGCCGCAGGAGTTTAATACAAGCATTGAGCAAATGATCAGGCTCCCTTTTATAATGATGCGTTTCATAATAATCTGTTTGTTTAAGTTGATGAAAAAAGTACTGTCTTAGGTTAAAATTTGACATTAAGCTGAAAACCGATTGTCCTCGCTGAAGGTAACTGCCCAATTTCCACTCCCGGAGTAATAGTGCTGTTGTCCAGTGTAGCCACTTCAGGATCGAACATGGGAAATTCTGTCCACATCCAGAGGTTTTTGCCAAAGATGGCTACCGTCAGATCATTCAATTTAAGCGGAGCGATCATGGTCTTAGGAAAGGAATAAGCAATCCGCGCGTCCCTTAGTTTTATAAAAGAGGTATCAAAAGTATTGGTTTCCACATTTGCGCGGCGGTAGTAGTCGCCGTAGTAAGCGCTGAGGCTCACCGCCTTGGTATTCGCGCTGAATGTGCCGTCTGCATTCTGCACCACGCCTGCACCCACAATGGTTCCGTCCGGATTGTCCCGACCCATTAGGGTATGTCCCAATTTGCCCTGTTCCGACATTTTATGATGCGTTTGGGAATAAGCCATACCGCCATACTGACCGTCTATAGAAAAGCTCAGGGTTACATTTTTGTACTGGAACTCATTCTGAAAACCGGCCCGCCATTTTGCAAAGGCATTGCCCACTTTTTCCACATTTGCAGGTCTTGCAGGTAATCCGTTCTCACCATATATTACCTGCCCATCGGGAGTTCTTAAGAGTTTAAAACCATAAAGATCACCCAGGGAGCCGCCCACAACCGCATTAAAGTATACTACGCCGGCCACCGTAGCCATAGTGTAAGGCTCAGAACCCACCGCTTCCGGCAGACTCATGATTTCATTACGGTTCAGCGACCAGTTACCTCCCAGTTTCCATCGGAAATCCTGCGTTTTTACCGGAGTATAGTCCAGTGACATTTCCACACCGCGGTTACGGATCTCACCAGCATTTATCCACCTGTGTGCGTACCCGGACTCGTACATCATGGGTATGCGTATAATCTGATTGGCTGTATTGTTCTGGTAAAGGGTGAAACTGTAATTCAGGCGGTTCCGCAGAAGCCCCAGATCCATTCCCGCCTCTATATTGGTATTGATTTCCGGTCTGAGATTAGGATTTGGGAAGGTAGAAGGCGTAAGCACGCCGCCGGGAATATCATCCATGTCATAATATTTCTCTAACTGATAGGGCGAACCGTCTATTCCTACCTTAGCCCAGGAGGCCCTCATTTTCCAGTAACTCAAAGCAGGAGATCTCAGGCCCAACAGATCTGAAAGGATAATACTTGTACTTACAGACGGGTAAAAGAAAGTACGGTTATCGGCAGGCAGCGTACTGCTCCAGTCATTTCTACCGGTTATATCCAGAAATACTTTACTGTCCCAATCCAGGGTAACAAGCGCATATGCACTGTTCACCTGTTCGTCATAGGGTTTTGGTACTTTGGTGATAAGCGATATGGCGTTGGTTAGTGTGTACTGACCCGGCACCTTAAGGCCTTCAGCGCGGTAATCATTCATGATATATTCATTGTACCGCATACTGGCACCCGCCGAAGCAGAAACATTGAATTGCCCGAAATTATTCTTATAGTTAAAGAGTATATCGCTGTTGTATTCCTGATTGGTGATATGCTGCTCTCTGTAAAAACCCTTCAGGTAATTGGCAGAACTCCACGGGCGCTGTGTGGTCCGTTCCTCATTCAGTACCTCTACACCTGAGCGCAGCATGATGCTGAAGTTAGGATGGATATTATAGTCAACCGTCATATTTCCGCTGATGTTGCGCTTGTCCACACCGTTCAGCATTTTGTAAGCAATCAGGTAAGGATTGTCAATAAACGAGCTGAAAGGATGAATTTGGTCTATTTCTTCCTGACCGTTTTTCCAGATGGGCTGATACCACGCCAGATCTACATTTGGATTCTGGAAAATCATAAAGTAGGAAATGGACTGGTTATTATAACCGGTTGCCGGCAGATTGTCACTCTTAGTCCTGTTATAAGCCAGTTTTGTTGATATTTTAAGCTTGTCGCTTAACTTGTGCGAAAGTGAACCGGCGAAATTAAATCGGTTGAAACCTGTATTTGGCATCATCCATTCGTTGTCCAGATAAGTAAGAGATGTACGGAAACTGGTTCTGTCATTGGAATGTTCTACGGCAATGCTGTTGGAATAAGTGGAGCCCACTTCCCAGAAACCTTTCACATTGTCGCGGTAGGGACGCCATAGCTGCCTTTCCGGGCTTTGTCCCTGAACGGTGGGATCGTACTGGTAATAGTACTGGCCCTCGAACTTAGGACCGAAGGCGCTGCTGGTGCCACCGGTGCTTACCCCGTCTGCAGACGCACCATATGAGTAGTAAAAGTTTCCGTTTTTGTCTTTTGCAAGAGTTCCCTGACCGTATTCATGCTGAAAATCAGGCCATTTCAGCACCGAATCAAAACTTGAGTAGGAATTGAAAGTAACCTGGAGTTTACCATTCTTACTCTTACCTGATTTTGTAGTGATCATAAGCGCGCCGTTGGCCGCCCTGGAACCGTAAAGTGCGGCAGCCGAAGCTCCTTTCAGTACGGTCACACTTTCAATATCGTCCGGGTTAATACTGTTCAGTCCATTTCCGAGGTCAATGGGCAGGTCGCCACCCGAACCGGCACCATAGGCGGGTGTTCCTGTGCCGGAGTTCACACGCGGTCCGTCACTAAGTGGAATACCGTCTACCACAATCAGTGCATAATTATTGTCCATGAACATTGATTTTTCGCCACGGAGGGTAATTCTGGCTGAACCAAGGGGTCCGGCGCCGGCAGTCTGCACTTTCAGGCCCGCCACCTTACCTTCCATAGACTGTACCCAGTTATTGTTTTGGGTTTCTTCAAAGGTTTCCGAGCCTACAGTTTCCGCTACATAACCCAGCGATTTATCCTGTCTCTTGATGCCCAGGGCGGTTACCACAACTTCTTCAATCTTTTTCTCTTTCAGGGAATCCTGCCGGTTTTGAGCCGCCATTTCTACAGTCACGATACCGGTAAGTACAAGTACAAGGATTTTCTGCATGTTTCTTTTCACGATCTTTTTATTTGCTGCAAAATTACCCACGGGGGTCCGGCAAGTGTTTAACAGAATTTTAAGACTTCATGAAGAAATCTGGCTGTGCAGGTAAACGCAACTTTAACAAAATCAGTAAAGCATTGATGGCCAGAGTGGCTGCCATATTAAGCACTGCTAACACGCGAAAAAATGTATGACGAAAAGAAAACATACAGAAAGTAAGATATACAGCACCGTGTACTTCACCCTTCGGGCAGAAAGCGAAATTCCGGACTGTGAGGTCCGGAATTTCTATATAAAAAATGTGTTTTTTTAGTGATAAGGAGTAGACGAATTTACTGCTAAACAGACTGTTAGACCACCCATTATCTTCGCATCAAATTTACTACTTCTTTATGTACAATATTTTGCCCAAATTTGCCCAGATTAACACAAAATATTGAAGAAAAAAAGTAATTTGCGGCATGATCGATAAACTGAGAGAGGAATTCGAGGAAATATACTTCAGCAACATCGCCACCACCAAGGGTCTGGAAAGCCTGGCTGTTAATATGGGGGTTTCAAAAAATTCACTCCGACGGTTTCTGGGCAAAATAAAAAACGACAGCAAGTTGCGTGTGTCTACGCTTAATTTAATTGCAGTGCGACTGGGTTACCATAACTTTCAGGACTTCTGCGAACGCTCCGGATCGTCCACACCCACACTTGATTTTGACTTGCTGGACATTTACTATGGAACCGTAAAAGGAAGAGGTACATCGTTAAACGAAACCCGTTTCCAGAAAGCTAATTACTATTTCGCAAAAAAGATTGTTTCACACCCCGGGAATCTGACAGAATTCGTTAAACGTTTTGCCACAAATGAGGAGGCGCTGGAATATGTATTTGCCTGGCACCCGTCATACGAACATATTGCCAACCGCAACTACCAGGAGGCCCTACTTTATCTGGCAAAAATAAGCAGGAAAGCTCATGTGAAGGTCTTCGCATTATCCTTCGTGTACTTTGGTAAATTTATGTCGGAAAACCTAACAGAAACAGAGGCCATAGACCTGATGCACAGCATTGAAAAACATTTTGTTAAAATGCGTAAAGAGGATTTTGAGGTTTTTCCGGAAGCCAGATACAGCACAGTTAAATCCATACACCGCCATATTTTTGGCGACCCATCCAAAAGTGATTTTTTCCCGCTGCTCCCGCATCCGGACTATACCTTTATCCACAGCAGGCCCCTTATTGACCAAATTATTTACACCAGTTATGTAGGGAATATGCTCACCATTCTGAAGGATTATAACACCGCCGAAATGCTCATAGGCGATGCGCCCACTGAGAAAGCGCTCAAGATCTTTGAGGACGAAAATCCTCTCTTTAGATGTCACGTGCATCTGTACCGCATTACCCTCGCCCTCGTTATGTTTCATATAGGTAAAGTGAAGGAAGCCATGTACATGTTTGACCAGTTGCTGGTGAATTCCACGGATGTAATGCACTATTCCTTCGACAGTAAAATTTATTTTGAACTGCAATACTATAACCTGGGCTGCAAACTTTACCCAAAACGTGAGGACTTTCATCAGAAGTACCGTCTTCTACTGCAAAGAACGAAATTCAGTTATTTAAGCAATATTTAATGACCGCACTTTTAGTCACTATCCTGGGTCACCTGTGCTATGGGACCACTAATGTGATGTGGAAAAATCCGCGTAATGAGATGGGCACCCTTCCTCTTATCATTACCCGCAGTTTTTTCTCATTCCTTATTTTTCTTATAAGCTTTTTTGCACTCACCAATTTTGGCCTCATTACTACACCAAAAATTACTTTTTGGGATTTATTGAGTACCGCGGGTATCTGTGCAGTTAATTATTTCGGGTTATTTTTTTACCTGAAAAGCCTGAAGCATGCGCCTGTTTCCAGTACCATTGGTTTTGGAAAAGTGAGCCTTATTATTGGCGTTCTGTCCGCGTACTTTCTGTATGATGAAGAGATTTCGACCCTTAAGATATTTATGTGCATCATAGTTCTTATAGGAGTTACTTTCATTGAAAGAGCTGCCCGCATCGGAACCGCTGTGATGTCTAAAGGTTTGATGTACTCAATTCTGTGTAAGTTATTCTGGGGTACGTCTTATCTTTTTGTTCCGTTTATAGATAAGCTGGGACCTATCCTCTTTTGCGTAGTTCTGGAATTTATAGTCTGCACACTCAGTTGCCTTCTGCTGCTCGGAAGCCGCAGCAAGTTCCCTTCCCATCCGATAAGCCGAAGAACAAAATTTGAGATCGGCATCCTTGTCGTATTGGGAACCGGAGGCACCTTCTGCCTGAATTTCGCGCTGGCCAATATCAGCATTCTCCTGTTCGCGACACTTGCCTTAATAGAACCCATTCTGGGACTCATCATCTCCAAGATTTATCACAAGGAAAGACTGACACCTCTGCAGTACGCAGGGGTCTGGATGGGTATAGTGGCCGCTTTTGTGTTGGGTTTAACCAAGTAGATTACCGGGTTACTCCTTAATAAACCGTGTAGTTACAGCATTGCCTTCCTTATCTAAAGTCTGCAGGATATAGTTGCCGGCCGGCAGATGAGATACATTCAGTTTTTGCAATCCGGAATCAGCAGACTGTACCAGAATTTTCTGCCCTACATAATTGAATACAGTAAATTCAATGAGGTCTTTGGCAGACCTGACATGAAGTACGTCCTTTACA
>CAYXUO010000065.1:0-12013 GCA_964468335.1 uncultured Chryseobacterium sp.
TATTGCCACAAAGTGCAGCTTACTAAAAATGTGAATACCAGCTTTTATTATTTCGATACAAAAAATTACCAGTTGCTGAAGGAAGTGAAGAAAGACGAAAGCCTGGTGTACAGCGATTATAAGAAAATCGGCAGCCTGATGATGCCATTCCGGATTGAATCTTCATCTTCAAAAAAAGACAGCGATTATGTCATCCTGATCAATAAAATTGAGACCAACAAAGTTTTCCCGGACAACACTTTCAGGTTCTGATACTGGTGTAAGGTCAGATATCGCCCAGCTTAAACTAACATCATGTTAAATAGAGATTTTTTTAGAATTTTAATAAAAATAATTGGACTTTATTTTTTTATTGAAGTAATTTTTATTGTAATACCCTCTCAAATTTCGTTTGTAGGTTTTGATTCTGAATTCAGTGGAAAAATTGGCACCATAATCTATATATTTATAACTGTATTACTCTCAGTCGCAATTCTTTACTTCCTGATCAAATTTCCAGATAAAATTATAAACTTGTTTCAACTTGATAAAGGTTTTGACAACGATCAAATATCAATTACCAATTTTAATGCATATAACATTCTTACAATTTCACTTGTTGTAATTGGCGGATTTCTGATAATTGAGAATGTAACGACTTTAATATCTTTATTATACCAGGAATTTAAATATAGTAACAATCCAATGTTTCCAAGAAATGAGAATAGTTCTTTGAATATTATACTTACAGCATTAAATATCATTCTAGGCAGCATATTGATTATTTACAGAAAGAATATATCGGCTCATTTTGAAAAATAATGAGATAGACTGGAACCTTCAGCTTGGGATTATCGTGTTTACCCTAATTTTTTCTTTTGCTATATTTACATGATTTATAACACTTGTCTAACGCGTCGCGTAGTGAAACATCTCACAATTTTTTAACCCTATGAAAAAAATATTCATCTTCCTTCTTGCTACAGGTACATTTTTACAGAGCTGCACCAATATGAAAAAGGAACAGTCACCGGAAACATCAAATGCTATGAAAAGTATATACGATTACAAAGTGGAAAGCCTGGACGGCGGACAGATTGATCTTGCAGATTACAAGGGTAAGAAAATCCTGATCGTGAACACGGCTTCAGAATGTGGATTCACCTCGCAGTATGCCGATTTGGAAGAACTGTCAAATACCTATAAGGAAAATCTTGTGGTGATAGGGTTCCCGGCCAATAACTTCGGCGGACAGGAACCGGGAACAAACGAAGAAATAGGTGCCTTTTGCCAGAAAAACTTCGGAGTGACCTTCCCAATGGCGGCAAAGGTGTCGGTTAAGGGAGATGATACTGCACCGTTATTCCAGTTCCTGACCCAAAAAGAACTGAACGGTGTAAAGAGTACCACCATCCTTTGGAACTTCACCAAGTTTCTTGTTGATGAAAACGGTAAGCTTATAGATTCGTACATCAGTACAACCAAACCAACCGACAGCGCCATTACAAAGCACCTTAAATAATACACAGAACGGCAATCAGCCGTTCTTTTTTTCTGCAAAACTGAAAATATTGCCCAGTTTGATCTTGGAATAACCGTTGGATTTAATCCCGGCCGCATTGATCATGGCTTTAGCCAAAACTGGTGTAGGCAAAGGTTTCTGCTGCTCCAGAATGCCTAGTTTATTAGCGAACTTGATAATCTTGCCACCCAACACTTCACCTGTACGTTCCGAATCCCGGCGGTCCAGCATGCCGGGGCTGAAGATCGTCAGCTTATTGAAATGAAGTTTCTTCACTTCCTCCTCAAGTTCGCCTTTCATCCGCGAGTAAAAGATTTTTGATTTGGGGCTGGCGCCATACGCGGACACCAAAATAAAATCATCCACACCGTTTTCTTTCGCGCTTTTGGCAAAGTTCAGCTGGTAATCATAATCCACTTTGCGCTGCGCTTCCTTACTGCCTGCGGCTTTCAGGGTGGTGCCCATACATGAAAACGCGACATCGCCTTTCACCAGATCTTTCCATTCGTTTGGTTTATCAAAATCGACAACGTGTGCGCTAAGTTTTGGGTGTTGAAACGTGAGCGGTTTTCTCACAAAAACATCCACCTGAGTGAATCCGCTGTCCTGCAGCAGTTGGTTTACCAAATCTTTTCCAGTGGCGCCGGTGGCTCCTATAATAAGTGCTTTCATAAAATAGTTATAAGTATTGTCTGCATATACCCTATCTGATTAGTAATATGCATATTTTTGTTAAAGTTTAAAAATATTAAATAAACATCAAACATCTTTGGGAAATATGAAAAAATCTCTAATTCTGCTCACTTTCTTAACCTCCATTATATTATTTTCACAAAAAAATGAAAACAAGGTATGGGATTTACTGTTTAAAAATAATCGGGAGGAAGCAAGAGTCCTTTTTGACAAAGAATTCCAGTCAAAAAAAACTTCATCATTTGAGCTTTTGTACTTGGACGCGTTATTGGATGAAGAATTGGGACAGGTTAATTTTGATGAAACATTTCTGAAGAACTTTCTGCATCTTGATGAAGACAAAAATCTTATTTACCCACTTTCACGCCATAGATTTGTGATCGGTGATATCGACGATTATGGCTTTGATGATTTAACTTACAGGAAAGTAGATTTCCTGGCTCAACACCCCAGCATTGAGGACGAGAATTTCATTGTATCCTACAAGCACGCTTTAGAGCTTAACAGAAAGAATTTGCAGTCTGCACAGGTTTATGGTGAGAAATTTAAAGCTGTTACAAAATGGCAGCGAGTAGGTGTTTTTGAAAATCTTAACGGAAGTGGTTTGGATACTGAATATGAGCCTGAATATACGGCAGCAAATGATAAGTTGTTCAACGCCCACAGTTTGGGAATGGTAGGCTGGTACAATCCGAAATGGACCGGAGAGCAAGGCTTTCAATACTTAGAAAACGAGCAGGAATATGAGGAAGGAATAGTATACGCCCAGTCATTTGTAAATAATTCTGTAGAAAGACGGGTTTTACTGGAGACCAACATCAATACCGAATATAAGGTTTTCCTCAATGATGTTGAAATCATGTCTACCTCCAAAGACGGCTATACAAATGCCGGATCTCATCTGGTGGAAGTACTTTTACCCAAGGGAACGAACCGTCTTTTGTTGAAAATGGCACTTAAATCCAACAATACCGCATTCATGGCGGTTTTTTATGATAAGGCATATAACAAACTTCCTGGTCTGGAGTATCATGATACATACAGGGAGTACAATAAAAGTACCCTGCAAGAACTTCAGCCGCTTGAGCGAGCTCTGCGTTTTGAGCAAGTGCTGCTGGAAAAAATAGCGCAGAATACGGAAAAGCCTTTTTATAAACTTTTGTTGGCACAGGGATTCCTGGCTAATGAACAGTTAGAGCAGGCAAAATCTATCCTTGATGAACTCCTTACCCGCTACCCCAATTCAACGCTCTTAAATACAAGACTGGCCAAATATCATCAGAAAGTGGGAAACAGTGACAAGCAAGATGAAATCTATAACAATATCAAGACGCATGATGCATCTTATTTCATGGTACCCCTGATCAAAATGCGCGAAACTACATGGCTCGAAAGTGCCACCGTAAGTGAAATCGAGGAGTTAGGGAAATTAATGAAAAAAACCAAAGCCGAACAGTTTTCAGACCTCTTTATGGCTGTTTCCGCTGCGAAAAAAAGAAACCTACCCGAGGTAAAAAGAC
This sequence comes from uncultured Chryseobacterium sp., assembly GCA_964468335.1. Classification (GTDB taxonomy): domain Bacteria; phylum Bacteroidota; class Bacteroidia; order Flavobacteriales; family Weeksellaceae; genus Marnyiella. Next base: position 3,715 of record CAYXUO010000065.1, read on the forward strand.
ATATCCAGACTTTTAAGCAAAAAAGCTACAATAATGAGAGTTTTTTTCCAATGATTGCTCAATTAGAAAATATAGACCAGGTAGGCAAAAGCGCACTTATTGAAGACTATAAGAGTTTTTTGGAAAAAAGGTCGAATTTAGGGGCAATGTTTACTCTCGTAGGACTATACCAAAACAGTAATCATATTGATGAAGGAAAAAAGCTTCTACAGCAGTATATAGATCGGTATCCCTATTTAAATAATCTTAGATCTGGTAAAATCTATTTGATGGCTGACGAGCTGCAGAATTCTGAAGTGCTCTCTCAGATTGATGAGGCATTGTCGAACTTTCCCTATTCGTTTTCGGCACTGGGTCTTAAAGCCGAAATACTGGCTAAGCAAAACCAAAAATCCGAAGCCTTAAAATATGCAGCTAAGGCGCTGTCACATAATGCCAGATATATAGATATTCTTAATCTGCAAAGGGATCTAAATGATAAAGAAGATGAAATAGAAAAGTCGGGGGAAAAGAACTTTACCAAGATAATTTCAGACAGACGAAATACCAAACTGAAAGGAAGCAGTGGTGTGACTGCACTTCTCGACGAATTTATAGTGAACGTTTACCCCGAAGGTGGAAATAAAAGCAGGAGTACCACTGTGTTTGAAATAACATCAAAAGTGGGAATTGATGAAATGAAGGAATACAATGTGGGTTATGGAAAGAATATACTGAAGGCAGAAATTATAAAACCTAACGGCACTATTTTCACAGCGGAAAAAGCCGAGGATCAGGTTGTATTTACTAATATTGAGGTAGGTGATGTATTACTGATACAGACAGAACAACTCTCCCGTTCATCCGGCAGGTTTTATAAAGATTTTAACCTGACCTCCTATTTCAACGCTGAATATCCTGTAGTGGAGTCTGTATTTACGTTAATCACTCCGGAAGATCTTCAATATCAATTTGTTAGCAATAACGGCACAGTGCCCTCTGTATCTAAAACCGCGGCAGGAAAAATGTATCGTACCTGGAAAATGAGTGATTTGCCAGAATTGGACCTAAATGAAAATTACTCAGCTGATTACCGGGATTTAGCCATTTCGGTTACGGCCAATAGCATAAAATCGTGGAAAGACATCGCGGACTGGTATGCCGATCTCACCAGAAAATCTTTGGTGTATGACAAGACTACTGCGCAGGCATTTAACGTTATCTTCCCTGGAGGAGTAGCTGGATTGTCAGATTACGATAAAGCAGAGAATATCTATAAATATATTCAAAATCATATCAATTACAGTTCGGTGGATTTCAGACAAAGCGGGTATATTCCTCAAAAACCAGCAAAGACATTAATAACAAAATTGGGTGACTGCAAAGATTTGTCTACGCTTTTTGTTATTCTGGGCAAGCAGGCAGGTATAACTTCCAACCTTGTTCTTGTGCAAACCACTAATTTAGAAGAAAGCAATCTGTTGCTTCCAAACCTAAACTTTAATCACTGTATTGTACAGGCAAATCTGGATGGTAAAACTTATTTCCTGGAGATGACTGACAAGTATCTGCCATTCAACTCTTTGGTGAAAAGTCTTTTCCGGGCTAAGGCACTGGCCGTTCATCAGGAAAAAACACTGAACAGCAACGCAATCCTATTTGAAATTCCGGACGGGAACAGCATCAAAAATATTTATAAAACGGTAACTGAAGTGGATTTCCGTACTCCAACGCAACAATACAGGACACAGCAATTCGTTCATGGCAGCTCTAAATCATTTTTTAATGAATTTTTTACTGAGGAAAAGACGGCTGTTGAAAAAAAGAAGTACTTTGAAGAAACTTATGGAGGCGTACTGAACAATGTGGTCAATGTTAAAAACGCAAATCTGCTCGGTGGACAGGATCTCGCAGCCGGACCACTTTCTTTTGAGGTAGAATACACGGTTAATGAAAGTGCACAGAAAATCGGGAATTTGCAGATTGTAAAAATTCCTTTTATTACAAAGCCTTTTACAAAAGACGTGATAGCAACAGAAAACAGAAGTACAGACATTAAATATCTTACTTATGAGGTTCAGAATGAATATATAGAGGAGATTATGCTCATATTACCGGAAAGTTCAGCCTTTATTGAGATTCCCAAATCGGAAATTTTTGAATTCAAGAATTTTAAATATTCAATATCTTATACTTTAGATGGACCTGCCAAGTTGAAAATCATCCGCAAGGCAATTACTCCGTGGGATGCTCTGGCGGCTAAGGACTATGGCGCTTTCAAAAGTTTTGTAGAAAAAATTCTGAATGTAGAGACCCAGGTTGTAGGATTTAAATCAAGCTGATATGACTGTAGAAGATATTTTGGAGTATGCTCTTGATAAAAAAGGAGTGGAAGAGACCTTTCCCTTCGATCAGGAAACTTTGGTGCTTAAAGTAGGCGGCAAAATGTTCCTGCTGATTCCGCTGGAACAGCAGCCACTGACCATTGCGGTAAAGACGGACCCGGAATGGAGCGCCGACCTTCGTGCGCAGCACACTCAGATTACCGGTGCCTACCACATGAACAAAACCCACTGGAACTCGGTGGTGTGCGAAGGCCTGAAAAAGGAATTGATCCTAAAACTGATCGATCACTCGTATGAACTTATCTTTAAATCATTGACAAGGAAGAAGCAGAGTGATTTGACTAAACTGTAACGGCACAAACAGAATGGAGAATCTAGCATTTTTTTCTTTATTTCATCACAGTTTTCATCTTTTTTTTTTTTTACTTTGTAAAAAAGATACCGTGCAGTGTATTGAATTGATTTAAAATTTAAAAAAAAGTTACTAATCCGTTTATTTATAATGCCTTATTTTTTCATTAGCAGAACCTACAATAAATTAAACAAAAATATATAAAAAATCTATTAGTTGCCTCGTGTGCCTTATTATCATCTTTTGCTGTTGCTGCCGATAATTTAAATTACTGTAATTTAGAAGTTGAAAGATCTCCAACTTGTTATGAACAAACTGTGGTTATAATGGAGGATCATTGTGGCGCATTTCAAGGCACTTCTGTATCGCCTTCAATACCTGTACCCTGTGGACCCAATCAATCAGAGGGTACTACCACTACAAATTACTGGACTTACAGGGACCCTGCACCGCAGACTCCACACATGTGTAACTGTAGCCACTAGAACAATCTTAATTATGAAAATCAAAAACGTTATCTTTTTTCTGTTTTTTATCACTTCTTCCATTTATGCGCAAAACGCAAATATTTTGGTTGAATATGATTATCGTTTCCTTGTAATTGATGCGAAAGCCTTTTTAGTAAGCAATAATAAAGAATCTTATTTTATATTTACTCAGGATACCGCCACAAGCTACGATCAACAAACTGCTAAAGAATTCAAAGGAATTAATCCGTACTATATTCACAATTACGACCATACTGCCGAGATTGGCTACCAAATTTCGCATATGATAAGAAAACCCAATGGATTGCCTGAGTTAGTGAGAGATAATTTTGATGTTTTAAGTTGGACACTTTTATCGGAAAAAAAGAAAATTTTAGGTTATGATTGTACGCGGGCGAAAACTACTTTTCGCGGAAGAAATTACAAAGTATGGTTTACCACAGATATTGCTACAAATGCTTTTCCTTGGAAACTAAAAGGCTTGCCTGGTCTGATTTTGGAATTTGAGGATGAAACAGGGCAAGTAAAAGGATATGCTAAAAGTGTAGCAATAAACAAAGAACAAATTTTTCCAGAAACAATAAATTCTTTTTTTAATCAACATAAAAAAGGGGCAATTTCTTATAGAGATTTTATTACTGTTGAAAATAAAGTACTTACAGATATTATGAATGAGAAAATTGCAAATTTACCTAAAGGCACTTCTTATAAATTTCCGGAGTTGCGACAATTTTACATCGAAAAATCCTTCGAATGGGAAGCTGCACCTGCAAAACCCTAAATGAAGAAATTATGTTTGTTATTCATCATGTTTTTCATTAAAATCTCTGCTCAAACGGAGGTTCAGGGGATTGTAATTTCTGATACTAATGTTCCTGTTGTAAGAGCCAACATTATTTTGCTCAATGCAGCAAATGAAATTGAAACTTTTGGTTTTAGTGATAAAACCGGAAGTTTTTCTGTTTCTACCGATAAGTTTGGGACATTCAAATTGCAAATAAAGTCACTCAATTATGACCCAAAGGAAATTGAAATTACTATCATCCAAAAAAATAAAAAAATAAACTTAGGAAACATTACCATTTCTCAACTAAAAGAATCGGAGATTAAGGAAGTCATTATTACCCGACAAAACCCCATAAGAATAAAAAAAGACACCGTAGAGTATACGGCAGAAAAGTTTGCATCCGGCATCGAAATGAACGTGGAGGAACTGCTGAAAAAATTGCCCGGGATCACCGTAGAAAGTGATGGTAAAATTAAATTTGGAGATCAAGAAGTAGAACGTGTTCTGATTGAAAATGATGATTTATTCGAACGCGGCTACCAAACCTTAACACAAAATATGCCCTCTAAATCATTGGATAAGGTTCAGGTTTTGAAAATTATTCTAAAAACAAACTTCTAAAAGATGTTCAGAGAACAGAAGGTGTGGCTATTAACCTCACCCTGAAAGAAGATGAAAAAGGTAAATGGACAGCGAATCTCATGTTGGCTTTTACCAGTTATGTGGAGAACATGCATCAGGGAAAAATAAACTTGATGAACTTTACGAAAAGAAGAAAATTGTATGTACTCTACAATCAAAACAATTTGGGATTGAACGAGATGAACGGTGTAAAGTACCTAATCAATCCATCATCAGAAAAAGATGTTGAAAATTTGGGCGCGAATCTACAAAACCTTCCACTTGTTAATTTACATCAAAAAAACCATCAATTCGAAGACAATAGAACCAATTTCAATAATGACAGGCTTGCTTCTTTAAGCTATATCTACAATTTTCGTAATGATTGGAAAATAAAATTAGTTTCAATTTTTAATGAAACCGAAAACCGAAATTACATCAACAGTCTTTATCGGTTTAACTATGACGGTATTTCATTTACCAATGTTCAAAACAATAGTTGGAAGCAAAACAATCAGAACATAGTAGGGAAAATAGAACTATCCAAAGAATTCAAAAAACAATCTACCCTCGTTTTTTACAATAAAACCTCTTCTTTAAAAGAAAACAACGACAACGATTTTATATTTAATAATCAAATTAATGAGCAAGTGGGCGAGAACCGCCTTTTTTCCTCAGAAAGCAGTTTGGTGTTTACCAAAAAGTTAGATTCGTCGCGAGCATTTGTGGCCGTAGGAAAACACTTTTTTCAGGAGCGTCCGTACAATTTTACAGATGAAAACAATGTTTTTCAACTCATTACGGGAAATGCCGAAGCGCAATTAATAAATCAGCAAATCTTTTCCTCATTACAATTTGGAGGCGCTAAGGTTTCTTATCTGAAAAAGTATTCCGAACATCGAAATTTGGAACTCCAATTGGGAAATGAATTTCAAAGGGATTATTTGGATTCACATATACGACTTTTCAATTTTCAAAATCAAGCAATCAATTTTGATGATTCCGAATTTCTAAATAATGTAGATTTAAGTCGGAATAATGTATTTGCACAAGCCAGGTACAATTTTAAAAGAAATAAATGGAAGTACAACTTTGCCTTACTTTCCGAAATGATTTCTTCAAATTTTAACGGTGAAGTTGCGAATGGTCTTTACTTGTCTCCTAATCTTTCAGTAAGCTACGAGCTTAAAAGCAATAAAAGTTTCAATTTTTTTTGGAGCCGAAGGTTTTCCGAAACCAGACTGAATAATGTGCACCAAAACTACATTTATCAGGGAAACAGACTGTTTCGCGAGAGTTCTTTCGGGTTTGAAATGCTGCCAGATCTTAACATTGGAGTGAGTTACAGTAATGGAGACGAACTGACAAAAAATTTAAGAATTTCATTAAATTACATCAAAAACGAAAAATTTGTTTCAAATAATGTGATCGTAAATCCCAATTACAGTTTTCATCAAAACATTTTGGTAAACGATAATGAAACGTATCTTGCTAATTTTGAAGCCAGAAGATATCTTAAATTCATTAAATCAAGATTTAGCTTGCTCGGAAATTTTATGATGTCCAGTTATCAGAACAGCATCAACAATCAACCATTAATCAAAACACAGTTTACCAACTATAAAATTGGCTTTGAAATGAAATCGGGTTGGCTCAAGAAGATTAACTATGAATTGGGTTATGATTGGGCTTTTAATACCATAAAGTCTGATGTGAATTCTAATGATTATCTGGATCAGAAAGGTTTTTTTAACCTTTATTACAATTTTACCAACGATTTCAGGATTCAGGGAAATTTTGAATACTATCATTTTGGCAATACGCCGCAGAAATCCACTCAGTTTCTGGATATTAAAGCGGATTATATGATTAAGAAACTAAAAACCAAGATTTTTATGCGGGGGAACAATCTTCTGAACTCAAGTACCATTCAGCGGTATTCGCTAACAAACGTGAGTGAAAGCATTTATACACAGCGCCTGATGCCAAGACATGTGGTTTTGGGAATTAACAAGAACTTTTAGAAAGGAAATTCAGCGGTCAGCTTTTTATCCTCATCGAGCCTTTCAATCAATTTCTCCATGGATTCAAACCTGATTTCATCATGCAGAAATTCCCGGAAGTTCACTGAAATTTCTTCACCGTAGATGTCATCATTAAAATCCAGGATATAGACTTCAGTGGAGAGGGAAGTACCATTCACCGTAGGGTTGGTGCCGATGCTCAGCATTCCTTTGTATTTTTGACCTTTTACGAAGACCTCTACAATATAGGCTCCTTTCTTTGGCAGAAGTTTTAAGGGATCGGTCTCTATATTTGCCGTAGGATAACCAATGGTGCGTCCTATCTTTCTTCCATTGACCACTGTTCCTGAGACTGAAAATACATACCCGAGCATATCGTTGGCCTCCTTTACATTTCCTGCGGCCAGCGCATTTCTGATCTGGGTGGAACTGATGTTTCGGTCGTGGTAATTAACAGCTTCCACCTGCTGGACTTCAAAGCCATATTCAGCCGACATCTGCTTCAGGAGATTAAAATCACCGCTTTTATTTTTGCCGAAGGTGTGGTCATGACCAATGATCAGGTGTTTTACATTCAGTTTTTCAACCAAGATCTGCCTTACGAATTCTGCGCCGGTCAGATTTCGGAACTGTTCGTCGAATTCCTTCAAAAAAAGATGCTGAATGCCGTTTTTGCCAATCAGATATACTTTTTCGTCAATGGTGTTAAGCAGTTTCAGGTCATCCCCGGGATTAAAAACGGTGCGCGGATGTGGCCAAAAGGTAAGGATGGCAGACTGAAGACCCTTCCCGCGACTAATAGTATTGAGTTGGTTTATGATGGTCTGATGGCCGCGGTGCACCCCGTCGAACATGCCGATAGACAGTGCCAGCGGCGTTTTTTCCTGGTGTTCATTAAAGTTCCGGATGATTTTCAAAAGGGTGACTTTTTGGTGGTGCAAATATGATAAAAATCTTCTTTTGAACCAATTGCAGATTTGGGAACTTTGATTATATTTGCACAACGAAAAAATTTAGCAATGGCAAACCAAATTAAAGGAAAAATTTCTCAAATTATCGGTCCGGTTCTGGACGTCGTTTTCAGGGGAGCGGAGGAACTGCCTAATATTTACGACGCACTGGAAATAACCAAAACAGACGGCAGCAAGGTAGTTTTAGAAGTAGAACAACATATAGGTGAAGATACAGTAAGATGTATCGCAATGGATGCTACGGATGGACTTCAGAGAGGTCAGGAAGTGGTAGGATTGGGCAAGCAGATTACCATGCCAACCGGTGAAGGCGTATATGGAAGACTGTTTAATGTTGTTGGAGATGCCATTGACGGAATCCAGGAGGTTTCCAAAGAAGGAGGATTGCCAATCCACAGAGATGCGCCAAAATTTGACCAGCTGTCCACATCAGCCGAAGTTCTATTTACAGGAATCAAGGTTATTGACCTTATTGAACCTTATGCAAAAGGAGGTAAGATTGGTTTGTTCGGTGGTGCAGGTGTTGGTAAAACGGTACTGATCCAGGAATTGATTAACAATATTGCAAAAGGTCACGGTGGTCTTTCGGTTTTTGCCGGTGTAGGTGAAAGAACCAGAGAAGGAAACGACCTTTTGAGAGAGATGCTGGAATCCGGCATTATCAAATACGGCGACGAGTTCATGCACTCCATGGAAAATGGAGGTTGGGACCTGTCCAAAATTGATCTTGAA
>CAYXUO010000066.1:0-11942 GCA_964468335.1 uncultured Chryseobacterium sp.
GGGAAAAATACACTGATGGATACAATTTCACACCGTGTTTCAGTTCCTGCAGGGTATCGCTGTAGCGGTCGGCGCCATATTCCTTTTCCAGCATTTCAGAGAAGATGTCGGTATTGATGCGCTCAAAGAATCCCTCCTGCCGGTTGTACCAGTCCATAAAATCCTTTGAGAGCTGATGTTTTGGCTCGGCCATCCAGAAGGCGGAGTACGGTACGCCTTTCACCTCGAAACCGCAGACGGCCTGCCCGTTCAGGAACTCATCCAGCGGAAGTTTCAGTTCCATATCGGTGTCCATATAGATGCCGCCATGTTCGTACATCACTTTAGACCGCACATAATCCGAGGTAAAGGCCCATTTTCCCTGCGCATACGCCTCACGCACATACTGGTTATCGTCCAGCGGCGAATTGCCGTCATTCCATTCAATAATTTCGAAATCAGGATGAATACGCTTCCATGAAGCAATGCAGTGCTCGGCCAGTTCGTGTTTTGGCTGTCCGCCAAACCAGCAGTAATGTATTTTCTTAGGAATCATGGGGTAGATTTTGGATGGGTGGGAGCAAAGAGTGGACCTAAAATTAACTACTTAACTCGATGCCTCCCTGAAGTTACTTTTTATATTTTTTTGAAGAAGTTCGATGGTTTCATCAATTCGATTTTTTTTAAGCTCACACTCCCACACCGTTAAAACCTGCCAACCAGCATCTAAAAGCTTCCGTTCATTATCGAGATCGCGCATGATATTCCCGTTGATCTTTGCTGTCCAGAATTCTGTCTGGGTTTTGGGAGTTACAAAATACCTGCAGTGTTCATGTCCATGCCAGAAACAACCGTGAACAAAAACTACTGTTTTATACTTTTTCAAGACCAAATCCGGTTTTCCGGGAAGATTTTTGACGTTCAGTCTGTATCTGAATCCTGCAGCAAACAGTTTTCCGCGTAATAGCATTTCAGGTTTGGTATTCTTACTTCTGATTCTGCTCATATTAAAGCTGCGCTGTGCAGGGGTATGTCTGTCGGGCATATTACATTTATAATTTTTACCAGCAAAAACAGTGCGCAGTTTTTAAATATCCTGGCACTTTCGTGCTAAATAGTTTTTAGTGCAATTGCTTCGCACCTATCTTTTAATATCTTTGCCACAATCTCAAATAAAGTAGCTGCAAGGTCAAAATAAATGATGAATATTTTTAGTGATTTTGCTAGTTTCTTTTTACTAATTTTAAAAGCAGCATGCACAAATTTAAATTTATAGATCTCTTCGCAGGTATAGGTGGATTTCATATCGCAATGCACGAAAATGGCGGTGAATGCGTATTCGCATCGGAAATCGATAAATTTGCCCGGCAGACTTACGAACATAATTTTAAAAAACTATCACCTGATTTATTCGCGAGCGATCATTTTAACCAGGATATTACCGATCCGGCGCTCGATTACTCCGATATTCCGGATTTTGATGTACTGTGCGCAGGGTTTCCGTGTCAGCCGTTTTCTCACGCAGGTTTAAAGAAAGGTTTTGATGATACGCGGGGAACATTATTTTTTAATATTAAAGAAATCGTTCGGGCGAAAATTGAAGCTAACAAACTCGATAAAAAAGTTACAATTCCAAGAGTTCTTCTTTTGGAAAACGTAAAAGGCTTTAGAAATCATGATAAAGGAAATACATACAAGGTTATAAAGCATACACTAAATGATCTTGGTTATGAGGTAGCTGCCGAAGTTTTAAATAGTAAGCATTTTGGCGTACCCCAGAACAGGGAAAGGATATTCATTGTAGCGTGGCATAGGGATTCAGTTAAAAAAAATAATTTTAAATTCCCTTTTGGTCTTACGCAGCAAGATGAAGTGATTTATGAAAGAGAGAAACGCGATGAACTGGCAAAAAAAGTAACAGTTGGCGATATTCTATTGACAGACAAGGAATTGCAACTGTTTGAAAACAGGGATAATAAAACTTATACCATTTCTGACAAATTATGGGAAGGGCATCAGAGAAGAAGAATTATGCATTCAGAAAAGGGAAATGGTTTCGGCTATTCACTTTTTAATGCCAAATCTCCTTATACAAGCACCATTTCAGCGAGGTACTATAAAGACGGAAGTGAAATCCTGATAGAACAAAAAGGAATAAACGGAAGAGCTGACAGACCAAGAAAGCTTCATCCATTTGAGGCAGCCAAGCTGCAGGGTTATCCAATCGACAGTTGGTATGAAATACCTGTTTCGGACAACCAGGCATACAAACAATTAGGAAATAGTGTTTCTATTCCAGTGGTAAAAACGATCGCATCAGAAATAATTAAACAGCTTTTATATGCTTAAAGACATCAGAGAACTTGGGAAAGACCTTAAAAAGTATTTTTCGGAAATCACTTTTTGGCCTGAAATAACTTTCAATCAAAAAGACAAATCAGAAATTTCCAAAATTGAAAATGTAGCAGACGTTTCAGATCATTCAATAACTATCAGAATAGATGATAATCATTGTATAATACCAAGCCAATATGTACTGTATGCAGTATTTATAAAAGAGTTTGCGGTTGCTCTTAGAGACCATTTAGACGTGTTTGATAACTTTAAGTCAGGGAAATCAAGAAATGATATTGGCAGCGAAATATTTTCAGGTCAATTTAATTTGTCCCCTCAGAATCTTGATGAATGGAGTAACTCTATCGCGCTGAAGCCTATTGTAGATGCCGAATATAATTTTGATGCTAAGTCAATAATCAATGGTGAAAATGGTAATTATAAAGTTCGGGGAACATCTGACTTTTTTACATCTGTAATTCTAAAGATAATAAATGTACCAGATGCCAGTTCTTCGATTCTGGGTAAATTTATTTATAGTTTATGTAGTAATAAGGAATTGTACTCTTACCTAGAAAAGAGATTCTACCGAAATCTGCCATATTTGATAAAGGAAAAAAAAACGAATCGATTCGCTTATAAGTTAATTTCATTTTTATTCCAATATGATAACTTAGGCCGACTTAAAAGTTCAATTAAAACAAATAGTGATGCTAATTATAAATCAATTAAAACTGATGAATTAAGCTTAACAAGTGTTTTCAAATCGAGCGCCACATTACAAACAAATGAGGATTTGTCAATGGGTGGCAAATTAAGATTCTTTAATAGTCCAATCTATCGGGATGAAGATGGTCTCTATTATTACTTCTCAACTGAATGGACATCTGGTACAAATAGCAGATTAGACATCGACACATTCGTTTCTATTCTAAAAGAAAAATATCCTGAGTTCAAAATAACACAGGAAAATGAAAACTTCGTTTTTAAGGCTATAGATGCCCCAGTAGAGAAGATAAATATTCCATTCTCAGATTTTAAGAAAGAGTCAGTCATTGTTGACATAATATCAAGTGGGTTTTCTTATAATTCCGAATTAATATCTCGTTTTTGTGCCTCCCTCCTCACAAAACCCTTCGTCATTCTAACCGGTCTTTCCGGTTCAGGGAAAACCAAACTGGCACAGGCCTTTGTGCAGTGGATTTGTCAGGATGAAAGCCAATACCGAATTATTCCCGTGGGTGCCGATTGGACCAACCGTGAGCCTTTGCTGGGATATCCCAATGCCCTGAAGCCTGAAGAATATGTGAAGCCTGACAGTGGTGTGCTTGATTTAATTATTCAGGCCAATAATCAGCCCGACTTGCCGCATTTCCTGATTCTGGACGAAATGAACCTGAGCCATGTAGAACGGTATTTCGCAGACTTTCTGAGTATCATGGAATCGAAGGAAGAAATTCCGCTATATGCTGAAGGAACCGTACAAAACGGAGTTCCTGCCAGACTGAAGCTGCCCTCCAATCTGTTCATTATAGGTACCGTAAACATTGACGAAACCACCAACATGTTCAGTCCCAAGGTACTCGACAGAGCCAACACCATTGAGTTCAGAGTTACACAGGATGAAATGAAAAACTTTCTGAGCAACATCAAAGACATTAATATGAATGCCCTTACAGGTAAGGGAGCTGGCATGGCAAAAAGCTTTTTAGAAAAGGCAGCCAATAAAGAATTTGCAACTGCTGGTATTACCGAAATCAATGAGGCTCTGCTTCAGTTCTTTGGGGAACTTAAGAAAACGGGAGCAGAATTTGGTTACCGCAGTGCAACTGAAATCCTTCGCCTGATTCATCAGCTTACTGTTTTGGACAATACGCTTACAGCGCATCAAAAGATTGACATTGCCATCATGCAGAAACTGCTGCCTAAACTGCACGGTTCACGCAGAAAGTTGTGTCCGGTATTGGAAACGTTGGGTTCGTTCTGTATAACCGGTGACATCAAAATCATTAAAGATGTTTTTGAAAATGTCGACTTTGATTTCAATGGTACAAATGTGCTTTATTCGCTTTCACTCGAAAAAATTTCCCGCATGTACCGCGGAGCCATCGATAACGGATTTGCAAGTTTTGCCGAAGCGTAAAAGATGAAATCAGTATCAAACATAGAAATAAACCTTGATTCCGTTAAGGAAGGTTTGCGGCTTTGGATAGATGCCCGCAGGACTGACTCATTGTTTGATGCGGAAGAAAACGCAAGTGAGCATAATGAAGCCCGGTTTCAATTGGTTGAAGGATGCTTGTATGATTTTCAAATAAGCGATCCTGATTTTGTTTTGGGTGATGTTGGCGAAAACATCATACAACAGCACAGGCGAACCAAAAATCTGGGAACAATTGCTCCTAATATTTTTGTTGGAACGCTTGCAATTCCTTTACTGGAAAAAGAATCCTTTCAGGAACGCTGCAAAGTCGAATTAGAGGTGCAGTCGATAAAATCCGGTTATCGTGACGATTACCGCGATATGTTGGAACTGATTACCGAAAAATGCACGGACCTTTTGTTGCAGGTAAATTCACCCGTTTCGCAACATTTTGAAATTGATTATACCAAAGACAGCCAGACGCTGTATCAGAAATTTGCATTCATTAAGTCAGTAATTGGAACTGACGAGTTTGCCGAAGCTATTCACCGGATTGTGACTGCACCAGTAACAAAATGGACAGAGACCACTGAAGAAAAGGACATTCGCAACGCCAGGCGATTTTCAAATGCCAATATTAAGGAAATACTGAAAGGCGGCAGACGAACTAAATTACCCGAGACGCATTATTTGAGAAGCTATGGGATTGGTACCTTGCCGGAACGAATTACAACCATCAGAAAAACAGATTCCGTTGATACGCCTGAAAATCGTTTTATTAAACATGCGCTTGAAAACTTCCTGAAATTCTGCACAGATATAAACAACAAAGCCCAAGAGTTCGGACACAAAAAAATGGAAAACGAGTCAGAATTACTGATTCGTGAACTTGAAGGACAATTGCATCATACTCTTTTCAAAGACATTTTAAGACCAACAACATTAAAGCTAAACAGTCCGGTGTTGCAGCGAAAAGAAGGTTACCGGGAAGTTCTCCGTGTTTGGCTCATGTTTGACCTTGCCGCTAAACTTATCTGGAAAGGCGGTGATGATATTTATAGCGGAGGAAAAAAAGACATTGCCACCCTTTATGAATACTGGCTTTTCTTCAAACTGCTCGATTTGTTTCAATCAATATTTGAAATAGAACCCAAAGACATTGCAGACTTAATCAAAGAAACCCCTGATGGTTTAAACCTTCAAATTAAGCAAGGAAAATTTACAGCTCTTCGTGGTGTTTATGATTCAGGCAACAGAAAGCTGAATATTCGTTTTAACTACAACCGTTCATTCAGCGGCAGGAAAAACTATCCCGATTCAGGAAGCTGGACAACCACCTTACGTCCAGACTACACGCTTTCATTCTGGCCTTTTGGCATTTCAGAACAGGAAGGGGAAAAGCAAGAACTTATTGTTCATGTTCATTTTGACGCAAAATACAAAATTGCAAACCTGACTGATTTTCTGGAACAAAATACAGAAAACGACCTTGACGAAGAAAAAGCAGAAAACAGAAAAGGTATTTACAAAAATGCCGACCTTCTGAAAATGCACGCATACAAAGATGCTATCAGAAGAACAGGAGGAGCGTATGTTTTATACCCAGGTGACAAATCCATTAACCAGAAAGGTTTTCACGAAATTATTCCGGGATTGGGAGCATTTCCAGTAAAACCATCAAAAACGGACAGCGGAATAGGAGAATTGAAAGCATTTATTCTTGAAATAATTGAACACTTCATAAACCGTGCTTCACAACGGGAGAAAATTGCTTTCAGAACATTTGACATTTATAAAAATCCGCCTGCATCCGACAATGTGATCAAGGAAGCTATGCCGGAACCCTACAACAGCAATAGAGATTTAATTCCTGACGACACCTTCGTTCTGGTGGGTTATTACAACTCAGGGGAACAATACAACTGGATTAAACGAACCGGACTTTACAATTTTAGAATGGGATCAGGTACAGGTTCACTTGTACTCCACAAAGAAACAGTTAGTTCAAAATACTTATTACTTCATACTTCAGGAGATACTGACTCCGGTAATTTATGGAGGATTGTAAGCAAAGGTCCTAAAGTATTTTCAAAAGACGACTTAATCAGAAAAGGCTATCCTACACCATCTCAGGACAATTATCTGGTAATTCAGATCGAACCTGTAACAGATACCGAATTTAAAGATGTAAGCTGGGACTTCAGAAAACTTTCAACTTATTCGTCCGGAAGAGCATCATCCTTACCGTTTACAAGCAGTCTGACAGAACTTATGAAATACAAAATATGAGAAGATACCAATCCATAACAGTCACATAAATTAGGATACCTCACAAGACAAAGATGGAACCATATATACCATTGAGTTCATTTATATGACCATTCAAACTACCATTACCCGACCATCAAAATCCGCAAAGTCACAAATCCCGAGTTTGAAAATGTACATTGGAATTTTAAAGAGCTGGAAGCCTATAAAAAAATTCAGCGTGAAGAGCCAAACTCCTACTCTAAGCCAGGCCTTCCGTTTACGGTATCACTTACCGAACTCATGAAGACGAAAACCAAGTTATAAACCGTGTTTCCATCAGCACCTCAATGGTCCGGAAATTGACCCTTGCCAATGACCCCAACTCCTGCCCTTCATGTATGAATTATTAAAACACTTTATCCTCACGCGACAACCCACCGATGAGGCGGCGCTGCAGCGCATCTTTGCGTGCTTCAGTGCGGTGAAGACGGCGCGGCGGGAAATTTTGCTGGACCGGAACCAGGTGTGCCGGCATTATTATTTTATTAATTCGGGCTCCATGCGCATCTTTACCACAGATCAGGACGGGAGTGAAAGTTCGCGTTACTTCGCCTTCGAGGGAAACTTCATCACCGCGCTGCCCAGCTTTATAGACCAGCTGCCTGCAGATGAATACCTGCAGAGTATTGAACCCTCGGATCTGCTGCGCATCGGCCGCGCTGATTTCTACGAACTGGTAGCCACCGAGCCCGCTTTTGCGGCCATCTATACTGAAATTCTGGAACTGGGATTCATTAACGCACAGAAAAGAATCTACGGTTTTCAGAGCTTTGACGCTTTGGAAAAAGTGAAATGGGTAATCCGTCACCAGCCTTTGCTGCTGCAGCGCCTCTCCAACAAAATGGCCGCTACCTATCTGGGACTTTCACCCTCTACCCTGAGCCGGATTAAATCCAGACTGTAAGGAAAACGTTGACCTGGAGCAACATTTTCTTCGTAACGGCAAATTAACTTTGCTGAAATTTAATTATGAAAATGTACCTACCCTTCCTGATGCTGCTGTCCACACTGGCTTTGGCACAAGGCCGCCCGGAGCATCACCCGAAACCGCTTGCCGCTTTGGTAAAGCCGGCGGATCATCTGACTTTGGAGGCTGCGCTGGAGCTTGCAAAGAGAAGTACTGAGAAGGCTGCGCAATTGGATAAGCAAGTCTCCATAGCCGTGCTGGACGCCTCCGGAACCGTTATCCTGCTCATGCGCGGCGACGGTGTAGGTCCACACAATACCGAGGCCGCCCGGCGCAAGGCCTACACGGCAGTATCCACGAAAACAAATACGCTTACTCTCCTGAGGAACGCCGCAGCCAACGCCGATACCCATAACCTGAACACCCTGCCCGAGCTCCTGCTCCTGAGTGGCGGTGTACCCATTTGGTACCGCGGTAATGTAATAGGCAGCCTAGGTGTGGCAGGTGGCGGCAGCCCCGAAAATGACGATGCGATCGCGCGTGCGGCCGCTATTCCGGAGAAAGGAATCTTAACAGCCAAATAATCTAAAAATAATCAATATGAAAAAAATGTTTATTACTGCCGTCCTTGCCGTCCTGTCGGTTTTCGCTTTCGGCCAGACGCACACCCATCAGTTATCGAGTCACATCCTGGACGTCTCGCGCGGAACGCCCGCCAGTGGTGTAAAGATCCGCCTGGAAAAGCAGGTGGCCGGCTCCTGGACTTTTGTGGATGAAAAGACCACCGATGCCAACGGCCGCATTACCGATTTCCTGCCGGGCAATACATCCACCGGCATCTTTAAACTCACCTATCTGGTGAGCGATTACTTCAAGAAGAACAATACAGAAAGCTTTTACCCTTTTATTGAGGTGGTTTTCCAAATCCGCGATGAGCAACACTATCATGTTCCCATTACACTTTCGGCCTACGGTTATTCCACTTACAGAGGAAATTAAGGAAGGTAGCAGAGGTTGGCTGCCGCTTTCTGACCGTTGAGTTTACAAACCGTTTTCAAACTTTAATATCATTCTAATTGGGGCCTCAGCCACGTTCGGCACGGTATTCTGATGAATGCAATTATTTAAAATTATACCATATGAAATTACTAATGACAGCGGTGCTGGCAGCTATTTTAACAAGCTGTACGCCTATGCAGAATGCAAAAACCGAAGCTTCAAATACGGTAAATAAAACGTGGGAACTTATCTCCCTGGACGGTCAGCAGGTGAATGCCGTGTTACCGGTTTATATTTCCCTGGACGGAACTAATAAAGTGAGCGGTAAAACAGGCTGCAACACCCTGATGGGGAATTACTCCATAAGCAACGGAACACAGATAAGATTCTCCCAATTGGCAAGTTCGCGCATGATGTGTGCACCAGCTGACATGAATATTGAAAAAGATGTCCTTGAAGTACTGAACACTGCAGACAACTTTACGCTGAGTGGCGGGAAGCTGATGCTGAATGTGGGTAGAAGGGCCCCATTGGCCGTGTTTGCGGAAATGAGCACCAATCCCGTTCTTAATAAATACTGGAAACTGACCGTTCTGGACGGTAAGCCCGTGACCATGGAGGCGGCACAGGAGCGCGAGGCCCATTTTATCCTGAGAAGCGACGGCAGCATCAGCGGTTTTGGTGGGTGCAATGGCTTCAGCGGTTCTTATGAGCTAAAAGACAACAACAGGATTATATTCAATGAAAATATGGCCGTCACAATGAGGGCCTGCACGGAACTTAAAATGGATGAGCGGGCTTTTCTGAATGTGTTTTATAATGCGGACAGTTATAAACTGAATGGTGATACACTGTTGCTGCAGAAAGGCAGCACAACGCTGGCTGTTTTCGAGGCCGTCTATTTCTGAGAGACTAGCTAAGAGTATCCTGTTGAGTTACTTCTATGGCAGACCCATAAAAAAAAGAAATCCGGCTCACCACGAGTCGGATTTCTTTTTAATTTCAAATAAGCTATTCTATGTTTTTAACAAGAATCCATCCTGAGTATTTCACTGGTGTGCCGGCAGCATCAGACTCGTTCCAGGTTACCGTGTACCAGTACGTGCCTGTTGAAATTCTTCTGTCAATGCGTGTGCCATCCCATTTATAGCCATTTGATCTGTCTGCCTGATACACATTAATTCCGTAACGGTCGAATATCTTTATCACCAAATTCTTTTTGTAACCCAATGAAGAATAATCAATGGCATCGTTCACCCCATCGTTATTCGGCGTAATCGCATTAACAAGATTAGGCACCGTTACCTCTATAACAGCAGGCTCGCAGTCTAAAGAATCCTTAACATAAATCATGTTATTTCCCCTTGGAACATTAGTAAAGATATTGGAATCCTGCCATACAGCATTGTCCATAGAAAATTGGTAAGGTGGTGTGCCTCCAATGACACTCACTGTGATGTTGTTGTTCGAAATATCGATTGCTGAAACAACAGGAATTGGAGCTGCTGAAACGGTTACTGTCTGCTTGGTAACACATTCACCTAAGGTAAGTTTCACCCAGTAGCTGCCTACACTTACATTTGAAATAGAGGAAGTAGTTGCTCCGGTACTCCACAGGTAACTGCTGTATCCCGGACCGGCATCAAGTGTAGTGGTATCTTCGGGGCAAATGATTTTATCCTTTAAAACCACCGAATGATTTGGAGAAGTTACATTAAGGGTGATTTGAGAAATGTCTGTACAGCCGTTCGGGCTTGTACCTTTTACGTAAACAACGGTATTTGGCGATATAAAGGCAGACGGATTAGGAATGGCATTTGTGCCGTTGGCCGCATCCGTATAGGATGGATAGTAGGTTTTTGTGACTGTTCCCCCGCCAACTGCAGCACTGTTGAGATCAAACAGTCCTGTCGCAGGGTTTGTTTCAATAAAACAGGTGGTAAGTGAGGCATCATTCATTACCACAGTAGGATAAAACTGTAGGGAAATGGTGCCGTAGTTCGAACAGCCCTGAGTGGTGGTAACATGCATATAAACAGTAGTCGGAGCTGCCGTGAAAAATGCAGCAGGATTTGTAATGGGATTGACGCCATTATTCATGTCATTTATTGTGCGGTAATATACCCGTGTGGCCGTAGGATCTGCAAACATGGCGGTTGAAACTGACGTAAGATCGAAGATGGCGGTTCCTTCGTTGTTATTGTTACAGGCATTAACAGTTGCATTGGCAACCGTAATTGCACCCTGTACAAAGTTGACAGTTCCTGTTTGCAGACACTTATTTATTGGATTAAGCGGGTTGGTAGGATCGGTATAGTGGAGTGCATAATAATACGTATTGGCAGTATTCACTGTAACCGTACCCAGAGGATTACTGTTTGTTAAAAGATCATTGGTGTTATTGTGGTAGGTTACGGTGAAGTTGGGATTTCCATTGACGATTCCTGCAGAGAGTGTGCTGAAGTCAAACACGCCCGGATTTGTACAGAGGGTAATGATCCCGTCCTGATTGGGACCCGGAGCAATAAAAGGATTGGGACTTATTGCAGGATTATTATAAGGAGAAGCCATGGTTGCCGTTCCTCCCCATGTCAACGAAAACGGTGCGGTAGTCGTACTTCCGGCGCCCACCCAGTTATCAATATATAAATAATAAGTTTGACCTGCCATGACATCCAAGTACTGACAGTATGGAGTTGTTGAACCTCCGGCAGCACTAATCACCGTACTTGTCATATTCAGACCGGTAGAAGCGCCCACGCCGATAACCGTAGCGGCATTACAGCGGATGGGTGACCCCAGGTTTCCGCAAGCTACATTTGGACCATAAACAGCCCAATCATAATCTGCTGCCGGATCAGTAGGAACAAGATCGAAGGTTAATGTTCCGCTTGTAGCAATTGTTATTTTATACCAGATAGAATTATGTTCACCGGTACTCAGACATCCTCCCAAAGATTCATTGACCAAGCCAATACCGGAAGGACTGTAGGTAATACTGGAGTTTCCACAAACAGTTAATGCGGTAGAGCAATCTTCCTGAGAAAAAAAAGTTTGCGAGATCAGAAAAATAATAAAGAGTAAAGTTTTTTTCATATCAGATTTGGGTTTTATGGTTTAGTATCTATCAAATATAGAATTATTTATTACTAATACTGAAACAATTACAAGCTTTTCATAATTAAATAATAAAATAGCTATCCATCCTAATTAACCACAGAGACACAGGGAAAGCACAGAGGTCACGGAGATTATGGATGTTGAATTTTG
>CAYXUO010000067.1:0-11757 GCA_964468335.1 uncultured Chryseobacterium sp.
TATCGCAACCTGACTTTGAACCTGCAATCCATAATCTTCTAATTCGTATGCCAAAACTTTCTCATATACACTCTCTAACAGACCAGGTCCCAAAGCATTATAAACGTTAAATATTGCCTTTCGAACTAAATATGAAATTTCATTGTGTTCCATGACTAAATATTTAAAATCTGAATATCTGCGGAATCTGTGTCATCAGCGGGAAATTAAATTCCGAACTGCTCGAAATGGTGCGTGAAATGCTTCCTGTGGAATAGCTCCATCATTTCCTTATTCAGTGTCCCGAATCGCGGATGGAAATGTTCTGCATCCGGATTTTCACGGTAATAGATCAGATATTCCTTCAGAGTTTGCATCAGGTTTTCTTTGGCCTGAGCAAGATTTTTGAATCTAAGCGTTGGCTTTTCACCTTCTTTAAGCATCGGATACTTTGCGCCGGGTCTGATCTTTTGGTCAGTGTAGATCCAGTCCTGCAGCAATTCCATTTTCTCTGCCGGTATTTCCGGGAAGTCGGTTGGCTCCAGTTTACTGAAACCGTTGCGCATCACTTCTTCCAGATGTTCCACCATCATTTGCGGAGTCATTTCGCCGAACTTTCTTTCGGTAGAATCCGTTAGTCCGTTCAGACGCTTCTGAATTTCCTTCGCATTCAGCTCCAAAAATGGTGACTGTTTCGCTACCAGTGTCAGGATGGTGGCCACACATACGATCTCATCACGCTGATTCACCACTTCAACAAGCCACTTTACCACACCGCTCGGTATATTACGACCTTTTACTCCTTTGTTGATCTTCTCTTTGGCAGTCAGATAAACAGTGATGGTATCTCCAGCGTATACAGGTTTGAAGAAGGCGGCATTTTCCAATCCATAATTGGCGATTACCGGCCCTTTTTTGCCGGAAACAAACAATCCTGCTGCCGCTGAAAGGATGAAGTATCCATGTGCAACGGTTTTGTCAAAGATGGTTCCGTTCAGGCTTGTGGAATCAGTGTGCGCGTAGAAGTGGTCCCAGGAAACATTGGAAAAATTCACAATATCGGCTTCAGTGACCGTTCTGCCGGCAGTTTCCAGTGAATCGCCGATTTCCACTTCCTCAAAGAACTTTCTGAAAGGATGTTTGTCTGAGAAATTCTGGGTTGCCCCCTGCTGATAAACTTTCGTAATTGCGCTGAGCATATCCGGAGAACCCTGGATGGCTGTCTTCTGAAGGAAGAAGTGCAGACCGTTCAGGCCGCCCATTTCTTCGCCGCCACCAGCCCTACCGGGACCACCGTGCATAAGCGTTGGCAGCGGAGAGCCGTGACCGGTACTTTCTTTGGCACTGTCGCGGTTCAGGACGAAGATTCGTCCATGCTGCGACGCCATTTTCCAGGAAGTTTCGGCGACAAATTTTTCATCATTAGAGACGATAGAGCCTACCAAACTTCCTTTTCCGCGTTTGGCCAAGGCAGCGGCTTCTTCCGCATCTCTGTAAGGCATGAGCGTGGAAACGGGACCGAAAGCTTCCACATCGTGAGAGATATTCTTTTCGAAAGGCTTATCGTTATAAAAGATTTTCGGACTCATGAAAGATCCTGCCTCGTAACTGGCATCCAGAAGTTCATGCTGCCCGTCATAGATAAGTTCTGTTTCGGCCTTAAGAAGATTTACATTTTTCAGAACTTCTTCATACTGTTGCCTGCCCACCAGCGAACCCATCCGGGTTTCCCTATTCAGCGGATTACCGATTTTGGTCTGGTCCAAAGCTTTACCTAAGGCATTCTGAACTTCATCAACCAGATTCTCCGGCACCATAATGCGGCGGATGGCTGTACATTTCTGACCGGCCTTTGTTGTAATCTCGTTGCGGACTTCCTTAATAAAGAGGTCAAATTCCGGTGTGCCGGGTTTTGCGTCCAAGCCTAAAATGGAACAGTTCAGTGAGTCGGCTTCCATATTGAAGCGCACGGCATTGGTTGATACAGAAGGCAATGACTTAAGTTTTTTACCCGTTCTGGCTGAACCTGTGAAAAGTACAGAGTCACCGTCCTGAACATAATCAAGCATATTTCCGGGCTCACCACAAACCAGCTGAATGGCACCTTCAGGCAGGATTCCGCTTTCAATCATATCGGCGAAAACGGCATTGGTAAGGTAGGATCCCGGTGTTGCCGGCTTTACAATACTTGGCACACCTGCCAGAAGTGAGGTGGAAAGTTTTTCCATCATTCCCCAAACAGGAAAGTTATAGGCATTGATCTGAACCGAAATACCTTCACTTGGCGTCAGGATGTGTGTCCCCAAAAAGGTACCATTTGCGGAAATCTTCTGCGTATCGCCATCCACCCAGAACGGCGTGTTAGGCAACATCCTCTTTGCCAACCCGGAATAAGTGAAAAAAGTACCGAAACCGCCTTCAATATCTACCCACGAGTCGGTATGTGTAGCGCCCGTTTTATAGCTGAGTTCATAATATTTCTTCTTTCTCTCCAAAAGATAAAGTGCGACTTTCTTCAGCATTTCTCCACGGTCGTAGAAGGTCATTGAGGACAGGTTTTTATAACCGACCGTGCGTCCGTAGTCCAATGCCTGCTGATAATCAATACCACCGGTATCGGCAACGGCTACCAACTCGCCGTTTACCGCGTTATATAATGGAATCTCTTCGCCGGAACCTTCTGTCCACTGGCCGTATATATAATTTTTTAGTTTCATGATTGATTAAAGTTATAAGACATTTTGTTACCGTTTTAAATAAAAGAAAGAGCAAAAATAAATGCAAAATGAGGCGTTATAAACCGCACTGAAAGTAAATTTTAACAAGATCTTCTGAATGAAAATATTCCGCGATATTTTTATCCTCATAATGTTCTTAGGAATCTGCGATTCTGATGCTCTATTTGTTAAGATAAAACGCTAGTATATTTAATGGAATTTATATTGCTATTCCTTCAATTATTGCTTTTTGCTTGCTGATTTTCCGAACATTGATGGCTAATTTTATGGTGTTAAAATACGAATTTTATCTTTTGCAGCATAAAGAGAGGTAATAAACAGGAGCAGCAAAAATCCGGCGAAAAACCGATCATTTCCAGCCGCGGGAAAAAATGCAAATTTCAGATAAATATTAACCACAATAAATACCGCTAACATTCTAACCCAAAGATCTTTGGACAAATAAAAAACAGCTCCTAGAAGACCGAACGCAATAACAGAGATTTTCTTAAAATGGATTAAATTATTCATCAAAATTTCCCAGTATTCCTGAAACGTAAAGTTAGCATTTCCCGTAACCATCCTTCTTCTTTGTATAAAAGAATCATAGAAAACATCTTTCCAGCCTGGATAATTATTGATTTTCAATATTAGAAAATATGCTCCCATCATTGTAATTCCAAAAAAAACAGCTTTCCAATTACGCTTTCTTTCTTTGAGAAAATCGTACAGGATATAAATTCCCAAATAACTGATTCCAAAAATGATAAAATCGGGTCTGGTGAAAATGACCAACATTAAAATCATAAACTGGATGTACAATTCGTACTTTTTTATGACACAGAAGGCAAACCAAGTCAGCAATAAAACCGTCAACATATCTGGAGAAGGGATGGTGGATAGATACCTAAATGGCGGAATGAGTAATAAAAATAAGGTTATAGATAGCGGAATCAGTTTTTTATCACCCAGGATCTCTTTGAAAATAAAATAGAGGAAAAATCCGAAAAGGAAGAATGAAATAAGATTGGGCAAAAATGTAGCAATTGGAAGTGAAAAGCCGACCTTATGAAAGCAGAAAATCAAAAAAACATAGAAAACCTTGATGGAATAATAGGGAATTTGAAGGTTAAAAGCAGCTTCATTTTTGGAAATCCAGTCCTTCCAGCTACCTTTTTCGTGTACGCCAACCATATTGTCATACTGATATTTCGGGGCTTCTGATTTGATTGCTGAATATACGTTTTCATGAACATTTAAATTATTGGGAGGATTTTCTATAAGATAGTAACTCCCCATATATCCCGGCATGTCCCAACCATATTCCCGATTTTCAAAATTTAAATAGAGAAGCACTAAACTTATTGCGAATAAAACAAAAAGGTAAGATCTATCGCTCCATTTTTCAAAATTCATATTGCAAGATGTAATAGATGGGAGTTAATAATTCCAGGGCCAAATAGGCGAAATTTGAAAATTTAATGGAAAGGATATTCTAAGTAAAAATCTGCGTCCTGACCTGAGCATAGCCCTTTTTGCAATGAGCAAGAGAGCAAACGTCGAAGTGGAGGGCTGAAAAAAATCTAGCGCTTATTGCCGTCTACCCAAAACGGAGTGTTCGGCAGCATCCTTTTTGCCAACCCGGAATAGGTAAAGAAAGTACCGAAACCACCTTCAATATCCACCCGCGAGTCGGTATGTGTAGCACCCGTCTTATAGCTGAGTTTATAATATTTTTTTTCTCTCCAAAAGATAAAGAGCGAATTTCTTCAGCATTTCGCCGCGGTCGTAGAAGGTCATGGGAGACAGGTTTTTATAACCTAAGGTTCTTCCGTAGTCCAGCACCTGCTGAAAATCGATTCCGCCGGTATCGGCAACGGCAACCAACTCGCCTTTACCGTGTTGTATAATGGGATTTCATCGCCGGAACTTTCGGTCCACTGGTCGTATATGTAATTTTTATTTTCATGTCAGGTTAATTTATAATGATAAGCTTGGCAGATAGCTTTCTACCATATTATAATTTAATGTATTTCGAATTACGGATCTTAATACTGTTGAATTCTAAAAAACTTATTAATTTTTCTTTTTCATCAGGAAAAAAATAGGTTCTTCTCTTCTTTCCGTTTTGCAGAATAAAATAAGCATGCTCAAAACGTAACACGTCTTTTTGGAAGTTTACCGTCAGGATTTCATCTTTCGACAGGCGATCTCTAACATTCAGCTTTAAACTGAAAAAAACCATGAGGATTCCGCACAGGAAAAGGAAATAATAGTAAAATTTTTCCGATGTAAATGATAATCCGGTATTCATAAGGGTCGTGAGCGCAAACAATACCACTGACGTTCCTGTAATGATAGAAAATATTTTCTGATAATTTAAACGGTCTTTAATAACCAGTTCATTACCATTCATCAAAATTGTTGTGTGCATTAATTTAAGTTCCTGCATCTGTTCAATCATAACTATTCTATAAATCCGTTACCTTCTTCTCTATTTTATACACTGTCCCCCGGAAAGAGGCCACCAAAACCTGCTCCTGATTCTTTATGGATATATCATAAATACCGGTTTTCCGCGTATCCGATATGAGGATGCTCTCAGCCGTCAGGATATCGCCCATCCTTACCGCTTTTGTAAAGTTGATCATACAGTTCAGTGCTACAGAAGCCTCATTGGTATTGTTGCTGGAAAATGCGAGTGCCGAATCGGCCAGTGAAAAAGTAATGCCGCCGTGTACGGTTTTCAGACCATTTATCATTTCGGCTTTCACAGGCATCTCAATAAGGCAGTATTTTTCGCGGACTTCAATCAGCTTTATTCCCATCCATTTTGAGAATTCGTCCTGGTTAAGCATATACTGTGCGGTTTCTAAAGGAGTCATTTTAGTTTGATGTATCAATGTAATGGTTTAACAATGTAAAAGTGATTAACGGCGAAATTTTTTCTTTAAGTCACTTTGCAACTTAACTTTCCTTTGCTTTAGGATGATATTCTGCAGTATTAAAGCAATGAAAATAAAGAGGAGCATGAAAAGATGCCGCGGAGTATCGGCCAGTATAGAATTGAATGTTTCCATACTGAAGCCGTCCCAAATGAATTGGAGCATAAAAAACAGCAAGCCAAAGATAAGGGTGTCCCGTAAGCTTTTAAGGAGTAGGTTCGTTATCATATTAATTCAGTTTAGCCAAAGTTTTTCTTCTATCGTTTGCAGGTGATCTACACTTCAGTTTTAGCCCTCACTTTTTGTTTCTTCTTTATACTGGAAATAATCAAAAGCAAAAAAGAGAACGAATACTATAAACACTTTAATGAGAAAACTTAACCATTCACTTTGTGCATAAGCGGTGAACGGTACATCTTCAGTCATCAAATAACGTATCAGCGTAACAGTAAGGGTAAAGAAAAGTGCTTTCTGTATACCTTTAAATATGATGCTTTTCATAAGAAAGCTTATAATTTAGAAAGCAGCGGACTTTGCCTGTATCGTTCTTCCTGATAGGTGGCGTAAAGTTTTTGCAGTGTCGCCGAAACATATCGGTATCCAATCTCGCTGCCCCAGGCCAACAGACCTTTCGGGTAGTTTACTCCTTTCTGCATCGCCAGCTCCAGGTCGGCATCGCTGGCAATCCCAAGTCTTTTCGCTTCCACCGCTTCGTTAATAAGCATTGAGATGATTCTAAGAAATATCTCTGCGTACAGATTATCATCTTTCACAGGTTCCGGTTTAACTGCGTTTTCTGCATAATCATAAAATCCTCTGCCTGTTTTGCGGCCGTGGAGTTTCGCTTCGCTCATCCTTTGCTGAAGTAGGCTCGGCTTGTATTTAGGATCATAGAAATAATCCGCGTAAACCGTCTTCGTCACCGAGAAATTGACATCAATTCCAATCAGGTCCATCAACTCAAAAGGTCCCATCCTGAAATTACCTAAGGTTCTCATGGCATCGTCCACCTGTTCTGGAGTGGCAATATTTTCCTCTACAATCCGCAAGGCCTCACCGTAAAAAGGTCTGGCGATGCGGTTTACAATAAATCCGGGAACATCTTTGGCAATGATCGGCTCTTTGCCCCATGTTTTCATAAGGTCATAAACCTGTTGCGGAAGGTTAGCCTCCGTCAAGAGACCAGGAATCACCTCCACCAAAGGCATCAGAGGCGCAGGATTAAAGAAATGAATACCCATAAACCGTGATGGTTTCTCTAGTTCCGCCGAAAGCGAAGTAATGGAAATTGAAGAGGTATTACTTGCAATAACGCAGTTTTCGGAAACTGTTTGCTCCACCTTACGGAAAACTTCTGTTTTGATTTCCTTGTTTTCAATAATGGCTTCAATCACCAGTTCACAATCCTTAAGTTCAGCGATTTCCCGGCAGAACTTTATCCTTCCGAATATCTGTGCAGATTCCTCCTGCGATATCTTACTTTTTTCAACCAGTCTTGCCAGTGTCTTCTGCAGACCACCAAGGGATTTTTCAGTTTGTGCAGAATTTGCATCAAAAAGAAAAACGGTGCAGCCGGCAGTAGAGGCTACCTGAGCAATACCAATTCCCATGGTGCCGGAGCCAATTATTCCTATTTGTTTCATACAACCTTAATGTAAAAAGATAGCTTTGAGTAACCAAAACTATCTTGAAATGTTTTTGAATATAAACTATTTGCCTTTATAAACAGGCTTTCTTTTTTCCGAAAAAGCCAATATACCTTCCTTAAAGTCTTCTGTAGCAGAAGCCGCAGACTGATATCTGCTTTCAATATCCAGTTGCTCCTTCAGGCTGTTATCGTAAGATTTGCGTAATGCTCTTTTAGTTAACGAAAGCGCACTTGTAGGCTGGTTGGTAATGGTTTCAAGCATCTCCATGGCTTTAGCCTCAAATTCTGCTTCCGGCCAAACTTCAGCTACCATACCAAGTCTGTGTGCTTCTTCGGCGCTAAGCTTCTTTCCTGTGTAGGCCAGATAATGAGCCATCTGTCTGCCTACAACTTTCTGCAGGAAATAAGTACCGCCCGTGTCCGGGATCAGACCTATGTTCGAGAATGCCTGTGAAAAATAAGCCCTGTCTGAAACCACTGAGAAGTCACAAATTAGGGCCAGCATGGCGCCAGCTCCAACAGCAGGACCGTTCACCAAAGAAATCACCGGTTTACGCGCATAAGCGATAGACATTACGAGAGGGTTATAATAATCCAGTACAATGCGCTCTACTTCACGGGGAACATTTACCTCAGGATTCATAAAATCTATGGCTGCAAGATTCTGACCTGATGAAAAAGCCCTGCCGCGGCCCGCAATCGCGATGCAGCGTGTATCTTCGTCTTTATTATAAAACTCTACAAAATCGCGCAGTTCCGCCAAAAGTGGTTTGGTGAGTGCGTTCATGGTTTCCGGCTGGTTCAGGTAGGCAATCTTCAGTCGGCCACCGAAGTGAGATTCCACATCAAATTGTGAATAGATATACATAGTCAGTTTTTTATTTCCTTAAAGATACTAAGTTTTAGTGACATTTGAAATAGTCAAAGGGCTCCAGACAGTCATTACACTGATAGCTCGCCTTGCAGAGCGTGGAACCGAAACGGCTGATCTGCTTAGTGTGGGTGGATCCACAACGCGGGCATTTCTTGGGAATATCCAGGTGATCTTTATGAGCACCTTTTTCCGGTGGAGTAATACCGTAAACCCTTAATTTTTCACGTGCTTCATCCGTCATCCAGTCCGTTGTCCAGATGGGTGATATTTTTGTAACCACTTTTGCATTTAATCCCTTTTCCGTGAACAGTTTTATGATATCCTCTTCAATATTGAACATAGCCGGACATGCCGAATAAGTGGGAGTGATCACAACTTCCACCTCATCTTCAGCAATCATCCTTGCCTCCCGCACAATGCCGAGCTCCACGATATTGATTACCGGGATTTCAGGATCCGGGATTTCAGCTAATATTTCAAGTAAATTGTCCATAATTTATTTAGGTCCGCAAAATATCTCACAGATCACTGTTACCAGGTACAGTTCGGATAAGTACGCTGCATATACTGAAGTTCGCAAAGGATCAACCCGAAATACTCTGTGTGGTATCCCGTGCGGGAGCCTTTCTGCATAAAAGTGCTTTCAGGAAGTTGAATTCCGAAATTGGAAAAGTCTTCCATGACTGCTGCCGCCCAGATTTCCTGCAAAATCTTTGAATCGGGAACTATATTTTGGGTAAGAAGTTCGTCTTCGCCCGGAGTTTCGGCAAACATTCCCTGAGTGTACTCCCACAGGTTGGCTACGGCATCTGCCATACGCATCCTGCTTTCCTCCGTTCCGCCGGCAAACATTTTCACCCATGTTGACGAATGCGTGTAGTGGTATCTAACCTCCTTCAGGGATTTTTCGGCAATTGCGGCCAGCTGAGCATCCGGACTCTTCATCAGTTCTGTATAAAGCAACTTCTGATACAGTGAGAAAAAGTAAACTTTAAGGATGGTATTGGCATAATCGCCATTTGGAAGTTCGGAGAGTTGACAGTTCAGATAATCCTTTTCCAGTCTGAGGAAAGCGAGGTCATCTTCTGTCCGGTTTTCACCCTGTACCTGCGCGGCATATTTGAAAAAGTTGCTGCTTTGTCCCAGATAGTCGAGAGCAATATTGGTGAGGGCGATATCTTCTTCCAGATAAGGTCCCTGACCGCAAAGTTCGCCCAGCCGCTGCCCAAAAATCAGGGTATCATCGGCCAGTTTTATGGTATAGTTGTAAAGTGGATTCATTGGTATAAATTTCAGAGGGCAGATTTCAGATTTCAGACATCAGAATATAAAACAAGTGGTCTATAATCTGATATCTGGTGTCTGATATCTCATCTCTGTTTTACATATTTTTCACATCGTTTGGAATAGCGTAAAAGGTCGGGTGACGGTAAAGTTTGTCATCTGCCGGATCAAAGAAGGCTTCTTTGTCCACGCCTTCGGATGTTACCAGATATTTGCTCGGCACCACCCAAATGGAAGTTCCCTCCATTCTGCGGGTATAAACATCCCTCGCATTTTGAAGTGCCATCTCGGCTGTAGGTGCCTGCACGGTACCTGCATGTTTGTGTGAAAGTCCCGGTTTGGTCTGGATAAAGACCTCCCACATTTCTAAATTGCTCATTATTCAATCGTAGTTTTTAATATTCCTGCTGACTTTAACCTCAGCTTACTTTTCTCTTATCTTCATTTGCAGCAAATGCCATAGCCGCTTCCTTCACCCAGGCATGATCGCGCTGCGCCTTTCTTTTGGTTTCCAGACGCTTTCTGTTACACGGACCGTTGCCCTTAAGCACTTCCATAAACTCATCCCATGGAAGTTCGCCGAAATCATAATGTTGGGTTTCTTCATTCCACTTCAGGTTTTCGTCCGGGATCTTAAGACCCAGGAACTCAGCCTGACCTACGGTTACATCAACAAAACGCTGTCTCAAAGCATCGTTACTCTCGCGTTTTACACGGTAGTTCATGGATTTCTGAGAGTTTGGCGAAGCTTCGTCATTCGGTCCGAACATCATCAGTGCCGGCCACCAGAAGCGGTTCAGGGCTTCCTGTGCCAGGTCTTTCTGCTCTTTGGTACCGCGGCAAAGTGTCATCAGGATTTCATATCCCTGTCTCTGGTGAAAGGATTCTTCCTTACAGATCCTCACCATGGCTCTGGAATAAGGTCCGTAGGAGTTCCCCATCAGCATCACCTGGTTCATGATCGCCGCGCCGTCCACCAGCCAGCCAATCGCGCCAATATCGGCCCATGAAAGAGCCGGATAATTAAAGATGCTTGAGTATTTTGCTTTCCCGGAAAGCATGTCATTATAGGTGCTGTCGCGGTCTGCGGCGATTTCACCGTTATTCAATGTTTCTGTAGCAGCATAAAGATACAGGCCATGTCCAGCCTCATCCTGAATCTTAGCCAAAAGAGCCATCTTCCTGCGTAAAGAAGGAGCTCTTGTAATCCAGTTGGCTTCCGGCAGCATACCTACAATCTCGGAATGAGCGTGCTGGGAAATCTGCCTTACAAGAAGTTTTCTGTAATCTTCCGGCATCACATCCTTAGGCTCCACCTTGTTTTCTGCCTGAACGTATTCTAAAAATTTTTCCTGATTCATTTTCTTATAATAATAGGTAAGCGCTATAATTGGTATTCTACAATTTGCCGTCGTGCAAATCGTCTTTCAGATAGATCCCGACTTTAGAGTCGATGAACTCTCCTGCGACAAAATTGACTGTTTTGCCGTTTCCTTCAATCTGGTATTCCTTGAAGAAGTAAACGTTGCCGCTATCCGGACCTTTTACTTCAACTTTTTTGTCTACACAGTGCCAATAGTGATTCCAGATATTGAGGCCTTCAATCCTGTATTCTTCATTCTCATTAAGAGCCTTCGAAAATTTCCAGTGAGTCATAGCTTTCATATGTAGTGTTACTATGCAGCAACTCCGTGCCGCGCATCTAATTAAACATCGTAGTTCAGCATCACCACATTGGTAGTGGGATGACACTGACAGGTTAGTACAAATCCACGCGCCACCTCATCATCTGTAAGCGCAAAATTCTTCTCCATAAAAACCTCACCTTCCATCACCTGCGCTTTACATGTGCAGCAAACACCGCCTTTACAGGCAAACGGCACAGGCAGATTATCATGCAGGGCCTGATCCAGAATATTTCTCTTTTTGGAATTCAGGTGGAAGGAGTATTCGTCATCATCTATGATTAAAGTTACCATACTCTCCAGGTTCGGTATTGCCTTGAATTCGTCACTCATTTCCGCATTCTCATCGTCATCCGGTGCCGCATAATATTCATACATGATCTGTAGCGATGGCACTTTACAGGAATTCTTCAGGTAGCCGGAAATATCCTTGATCATTTCAGAAGGACCACAGATAAAATAGGTCGCTTCCTGAACAGGAATATCAGTATACCGGCTGAAAATCTGCTGCAGTTTATCGGCGCAAATCCTACCCTCAAAAAGTTCGTCTTCATAGTGCTTCTCGCGGGAAAGCAGATAAATAACCTGTAGCCTGCCCTCAAACTTCTGCACAAGATCATCTATT
>CAYXUO010000068.1:0-7065 GCA_964468335.1 uncultured Chryseobacterium sp.
ACCCCGCCAAAAAATTTCACCCCCCCCCCCCCCCCTTTTTGCTATATAATCATTTTTTTTTGGGGGGGGGGGGGGGGCCCCCCCCCCCGCCGCCCCAAAAAACAAAAGATTGCAGCGTAAAGCGGGACTACAAATGAAAAGGAGCAACTCACGTGTTGCTCCTAATTTTAATACCCTAATAGTTTCAAAACCTCCTCCGGCTGCTGTTCCTCCCGGAAGACTTCGTACGTAAAATTGCCCTCTTCATCCTTATTGATCAGGATATGCTTTGGCTGCGGCATCAGACAGTGGTGAACTCCGCCGTAACCCCCAATGGTTTCCTGATAAGCTCCCGTATGGAAAAATCCGATATACATAGGTTTGGTCTCACTGAACACGGGTAGATAAATGGCATTGGTATGCTGCTCGGAGTTGTAATAATCGTCTGAATCGCAGGTCAATCCCCCTAAAAACACACGCTCATAGGTATCGTCCCAGCGGTTGATGGGCAGCATGATGAACTTACGCGAAATGGCCCACGTGTCAGGAAGTGTAGTCATGAAGCTGGAATCAATCATATTCCATTTCTCACGGTCGTTCTGTCTTTTCTGCGAGATAATTTTATAAAGATGTCCTCCACTTTCTCCCACGGTAAAAGATCCGAACTCTGTGTAGATGTTTGGTTCTTCAACACCCTCTTCTTCACAGAATTTCTTGATCTGCGATACGATCTCATTCACCATATACTGGTAATCATAATCGAAGTTAAGTGATGTTTTAATAGGGAAACCGCCACCGATGTTCAGTGAATCCACCTCCGGTGCAATCTTCTTCAGTCTGGCATATACACGCAGACATTTATACAGTTCGTTCCAGTAATAGGCAGTATCCTTGATACCGGTATTAATGAAAAAGTGAAGCATCTTGAGCCTGGCATTGGGATGTTCGGCAATTTTCTGACTGTAATACGGAATAATGTCCTTGTACCCTATTCCCAGTCTGGAGGTATAAAATTCGAACTTAGGCTCCTCTTCCGAAGCGATACGGATGCCTATGTTAAAGGTGGTATCTATGCTTTCGGTAAGCTTGTCCAGTTCGCGGTAATTATCCAGGATAGGAATGATGTTCTGGAAACCGTTGTTGATGAGATCGGAAATCTTTGCCAGATAATCGTCGGTTTTAAAGCCGTTGCAGATTACCTCCACATCCTTGCCGTACTTGCCTTTATTGTACAGTGAGCGGATAATGTCCATATCGTAGGCCGAGGATGTCTCCAGGGATATATCATTTTTCAGGGCTTCTTCCAGTACAAAAGCAAACTGGCTGGATTTGGTACAGTAACAGTAGGTATACCCTTTCTTATAGTCGTTCTTTTCAATAGCCTCCTTAAACCAACCTTTTGCACGCTGGATATTGGTGGATATTTTTGGCAAATAATTAAATTTCAGCGGAGTACCAAACTCTTCTACAATATCCATAAGCGGAATATCGTGAAACTGCAGACTGTTTTCTACCACATTGAATTCTTCAGTAGGGAAATACAGGGTTTGGTCAATAAGTTCTGAATATTTAATTTTCATTATAAGCTTTCGGTTTAAGTAATTACAAAATGCAAATGTGGTAAAAAAAGTTGATTTTAAAGAACAATCGACTCAGTTATCCCTCAGCACTGCCGTTCGCATCGCCGGTTGCCAGTCCCACGAATAGTACAAGCGCACCCCTCTCAAAATTAATCACAACGGAATCTTCAAGTGCCAGATTTCGTGTTCCGATCCGGTCTGTCATATTTAGAGTTTCGCCAGAGAGAGGCCACTTTAAGCCTTTTGTAGTGATTTGGGCCGCCTCGGGATAAGGATAAAGCGACACCATCCTGTTTTTTACATCGTTCAGTACTGTGTGCTCTTCTGCGAAAAAGTAACAGGCAAATTCGCCCCCGCTTCCGCCGTATACATCAACTTTTTGAATTCCGCGTTCCAGCAGAATCTCCAGCGATTTCTGAAAATCGGTTTTGTCCTGATCCGGTGTATAGATGAATCTCTGACTGTAAATTTCTTCGTCGCTGCCCGTATGACTGTCAAAATCACCTGAAATAAAATATAGCAGGTCCAAAGCAAAACCCTTTTCTTTCAGATAATGAAAGGCGCCATCAGAACAGGCAACGATATCGTACGAGGCAGTTTCCGGCAATTGCTCAGGTGGAACACCGTTGATGAAAAGAAGTGCGCGATTCATTTACTGTCCGCGGTCGTTGGGATTCCAGTATTCTTCCTGCTCATCCTGAGTTTTGGAGACGTATCGGGCCAAAACAAACAGATAATCCGAAAGGCGGTTCAGGTACTTAATCAGTTCGGGCCGAACTTCTTCGTGCTCATTCAGGAACACCAGGCTGCGCTCTGCACGGCGGCAAACCGTGCGGCATATATGCAGCGATGTGGCGCCTTTACCGCCGCCGGGAAGAATAAAGTATTGTAATGGTTCCAGCGAGGCTTCAAATTCATCCATCCACTGCTCCAGCTCCTCTATTTCTTTTTCTGAAATCATCAGTGACAGCCGCGACTTACCGTTGGCCAGCATCAGTTTATCTGTTGGGGTTGCCGATTCGGAACCCACTGTAAAAAGGTCAAACTGTATTTTCTTAAGCTGCTGCAGTATGCGTTCGTCACTGATTTCAGCTTTGGCAAAACCAATAAAAGAGTTCAGTTCGTCTATTGTGCCATAGGATTCCACCCTGGCTGAAGCTTTGGAAACGCGGGTTCCGCCGTATAGCGAAGTTTCCCCTTTGTCGCCGGTCTTGGTATAAATTTTCATACCCAAAGATAAAGTTTAAAATACAAATTAAGCTGGTGGTAATTACTTAACAACCTCTACAAAATGCCAGGCTGTCTGGTCCTTAGGATGATAGATCAGCGTGCTTGAATTTGGAAATCGGCTGATTTTATAGTATTCAATGGATTTATCGGTCTTAAGTTGATTCAGAAAGGTCACATCTACAAAATCACCCGGAATAAATTTTTCAATGAAGCTGATTTTTTCAATGATGGAAGCACCATCAACCTTCCTGTATTCTTTTTCGGAACGGCTTTCATCCAAAGTAGCCTGCTCAGTGAGGGACTTCAGCAGCAATTCCTTTTCCGGTACCTTATATTTAAATACATAATAAGGCGACCCGTTGGGTGTCACAATTTTTTTGCCGGTTACCTGGCTTAACTTTAGGTCATTCGCTGTGGTAAAAACACTGTCAAAAGGAACATCCTCCGCCTTTACCACCCTGCCTACCTGCTCGGTGATGGTCTGCTGTACAGTTTCCATGGCTTTCTGCTGAACCTGATCCTTAGTATCGGTCACAATCGTGGTTACACTTTCTTCAATTTTCTGGCAGGAAAAAAGAAGCAGTGCACTTGCCGCCAGCACCACGTTGGTATTAATTATTTTCATGTTTGAATCGAACGTAAATATCATCTTTTTATTTGTTTTCGCGGTAAGAACTTACCAGTCTATCCAGGTTCAGGCTTCGCGCCGCGGCGTCGAAAATCTCGCGGTAAGTTCCGTTCATGTCAACAAGCTGGTCATGCGTGCCGTTTTCAATAACCTGTCCTTTTTTCATTACATAAATCATATCACTGTCCAGAATCTGGGACAGTGAGTGCGAAATAATGATTACGGTCCTGCCCTCTTTTATGGCGTCCAGCGAATTCTTGATCTGTTCCGTCGCGATGGCATCCAGGCTGGCTGTAGGTTCGTCGAGGAAGATGATTGGAGGATCCTTCAGGAAGAGCCGGGCGATGGCGATGCGCTGCTGCTGTCCGCCGGAAAGCTGGGTCGCGTCATGCTGATAGCCTTGCGGCAAATCCATAATCTGATCATGCAGATAGGCTTTTCTGGCAGCAGTTTCAATTTCCTCAAAAGTGGCGTCCATATTTCCATAGCGGATGTTATCTTCAATGCTTCCCTGGAAAATATGGTTGCGCTGCAGCACCAAACCTATATCGCCGCGTAGGTATGAATTTTCATACTGATTCAGGTTGATGTTATCGAGCGTAATATTCCCCGAATCCGGCAAATAGAACTTGCAGAGCAGATTGATCACTGTTGATTTTCCCGCGCCGCTTAAACCTACCAGTGCCGTTGTTTTGCCGTTTTCAATACGCATTGAAACATTATTCAAAGCCTTTGTTCCGTTCGGATAGCTGAAATCTACATTTTTCAGCTCAAAATTGCCTGTGATATCACTGTCGATATGTGTTCCGTTAGGTTCGGTTTCTTCATCAGCATTTAAGATGTCGAAATATCCTTCAGCATATATGAAGGCATCATTCATATCATCGTAAATCCTGTGCAGCTGTCGGATGGGCGATGACACATTGTTGAACAGCATAATGTGCAGCATAATGGCTCCGATGGTCATTTGCTGGTCCAGAACCAAATAGACGGTAAGCAATATAATAAGTACAACTCCAAACTGCTCAATGAAGGTCTTTAAACCGTCATAAATAAAATTGGTACGCCGGGTGTAGAGTTGGCTGTCCATAAGCTGCATCTGGAGGTCAAACTGTTTTTTACCCTCAAATTTTTCACGCACAAAACTTTTGATGACCATTATTGAGCCTATCAAATTAAGCAAACCTGACGTCTTCTGCTCCCTTTGATTCCGCAAAGTGCGGCGTACTCCCGACAGCCTCCGGGCCTGAAGTGAACTTACATAAAAATAAATGGGAACCACTACCGTTGAGACCAGGCCCACGTATACATTCTGCATATACATGATAATGAGCGCGATCAGTGCATTGGAAAACAATGGCAATATATCGATAAAGAAATTCTGCACC
This sequence comes from uncultured Chryseobacterium sp., assembly GCA_964468335.1. Taxonomy (GTDB): domain Bacteria; phylum Bacteroidota; class Bacteroidia; order Flavobacteriales; family Weeksellaceae; genus Marnyiella. The sequence goes on from CAYXUO010000068.1 coordinate 4,806, forward strand.
AGCTTGGTCAGGCTTTCGATTCCGCGGTCTATACGTGTCTGAAGTTTTCCGGTTTCGTGATTTTCGTCATTGAAATAAGCAATCCGGTAACGCAGGATTTTGTCGATGGCAGTTTGTGCCAGGACCGAACTGACACTGATCCTGATTTTCTCGCCATAGAATTTCTGACCGAACTGGATGAAGATGTTGGCCAGTTCCTTACCCAGCAAAATGGCTGTGATCACCACCAGCACATGAATACCTTCAGTCATCGGGTCCGGAAGGTCTACGAGTTCGGTAACCTCGTCCACCGTATATTTAAGTACCAGCGGATTAACCTGGGCAGCCAAAGCTCCCAGGAAAGTGAGTATGAGTGTACCGTAAATCATAAAGCGGTAGGGCGATATGAAAGGCCTCAGCTGTTTGTAAATGCTGATAAGATTGGTAGTACGGGCGAAAGGTTTCGGCATATATAAAAAAAGGTTTCAGAAAATTCCAAAACCTGAATTAAACAAAAATTCGACCAAAATATTAGCTCTTATAGGTGTAGCTTGTCAGATAGTGCAGTTCCGGACGGCTGGCTGCGGCGGATTCTGCCTCTGCCATTTCCAGCGAATAACGGCTTGTCAGTTCCTTCTTCTGAAAGAGGAAGGAATTGTTGGCATTTTTATCCACCACATTATTGAATATGTGCTCAATTTCTGAATTGGCGAGCGACGCAAAGCTTACATCTTCAAACCCATACATTAACCTCAGATTATCGAGTCCGGAGAAATTTGCGTCCACAAAGTCGCGGAACTGGTTTTTAGTATCGAAATTTCCCGCCCAGATGTTGTAGACATAAGATTTTGTCTGCTCTTTGTTCAGTATATCCTGATAGACAAAGTTTTCGCCCAGATAGGCCTCACGAACCAGAGGATCATTAGCCAGATCATGCGGAAGACCCTCCTTCAGGATCTTTCCTTCAAACATAATATAGGTTTTATGCGTAATGGCCAGTGTTTGCTGTACGTTGTGGTCGGTAATCAGGATACCTATGTTCTTGTCGACAAGGCTGCGTACGATTTTCTGGATATCCTCTACCGCAATGGGATCTACACCTGCAAAAGGTTCATCCAAAAGGATGAAGTTAGGGCTAGTGGCCAGACAGCGGGCAATTTCGGTACGGCGTCTTTCGCCACCCGAAAGCAGGTCGCCACGGTTCTTGCGCACATGCTGCAGCGAAAATTCCTCAATAAGCTCGTCGCACTTTATCTGCTGTTCCCTTTTGGAAAGTTTCGTAAGCTGAAGTACGCCCAGGATGTTCTCTTCCACGGAAAGTTTACGGAATACCGATGCTTCCTGCGCCAGGTAGCCAATACCCTTTTGGGCGCGGCGGTACATGGCATCAGAAGTAATTTCCTTATCGTCCAGGTAGATTTTTCCGGAAGTCGGTTTCACCAGACCCACAATCATATAGAAAGAAGTTGTTTTTCCGGCACCGTTGGGACCCAGAAGCCCTACAATTTCACCCTGTGAAACCTGCACAGAAACGCCTTTCACCACCTTTTTCGGTCCGTACTCCTTAATTAAATTTTCTCCCCGTAAAATCATGCAGCAAATATAAATAAAAATGGTGCACGACCTCGGTAAGCTCAAATATTTGAATATATCGGCACAACCCTTAAATATTTGTGCAGAATCTCAATATTATTGTAATTTTAAATAAAAAAACATGGAAACCTACGGCTACAATAATCCCGATCCACAAAACAGAAATCCCAACTACCGCTCCGACAAGAAACTGGCCACAGGCATCTTCGCCATCATTTTGGGTGCTTTAGGCATCCACAAGTTCTATCTCGGTTATACCAGTGAAGGTATTACGCTGTTGCTTTCCACACTTATCATCCTGCCGCTGCTCACTATCATTACCTGCGGGATTGGAAGTGCCTTCTATCCTGTAGTTTTTATCGTGCCTCTTATTGAAGGTATCATTTACCTGACGATGAGTGACGAGCAGTTTGACCGCACGTATGTTCAGGGACGGAAACCCTGGTTCTAAGCTTAATTTTTTCAATTTGGACAGATTATTACAATACTGTCCCGTTTTCTGTTTTGAGCAATAAACTTTAACGCGCTGATGTTGGGGTAAAAAGCGGACAATTTATTCAGATTTTGAATTTTAAATTTTGGATTTTGGATTTTGGATTTTAGATTTTGGATTTGCTCAACATTAAAATAAGAACCTTTTCTCCGTGCACTTTGGGAAAACCCTTGTGCCCTTTGTGGTTAAAAGTAT
>CAYXUO010000068.1:7165-11447 GCA_964468335.1 uncultured Chryseobacterium sp.
CATCGGGATTTATAAAATAATTATTCAGACTTTTGAGATTCCTGCGGAATGACAAAGAGGCTGTTTTCTTAATGTTGGGATAATGGGTTTTCAAGTAAAAATTCACAAAAAGCCAAGGACTTCGACCTCTGTTAAAAACAAAAGGGTCTCCGTACCCGAAGACCCCTCTGTAATTTGTAGTGAGAACTTATCCGTTCAGCAGGATAGCCGCCTCCTTGGCTGCATAGGTAAAGATCATATCGGCGCCGGCGCGCTTTATACAGGTTAGGCTCTCAATGACTGCTTTGTCATTATCCAGCCAGCCGTTCTGTGCCGCGGCTTTAAGCATGGCATACTCCCCGCTTACGTTGTAGACCGCAATTGGCAAATCAATAGTATCGCGAACTTTGGCTACGATATCCAGATATGGCATGCCGGGTTTTATCATAATGATATCCGCTCCTTCGGCTACGTCTTTTAATACTTCATCAATTGCTTCGCGGGAGTTATGAAAGTCCATTTGATAGGTTTTCTTGTCCTGCGGAATTTCCTGCGAATCTACCGGCGCGGAGTCCAGGGCACTTCTGAAAGGCCCGTAAAAAGAACTTGCATATTTCGCCGAGTAGCTTAAAATGCCTACATCGGTAAAACCGCTTTCTTCCAGACCTGTCCTGATGGCGGCCACACGGCCATCCATCATATCGCTGGGCGCTACAATGTCTGCACCGGCTTTAGCGTGAGATACAGCCATTTTGGTAAGCGCCTCATTGGTGGCGTCATTATCTACCAGCCCCTTGGTGATGATTCCGTCGTGACCGTAAATGGAATACGGATCCAGCGCTACATCGGGCATCACCACCATTCCGGGAACAGCATCCTTGATGGCCTTGATGGCATCCTGCATTAGTCCGCTGTCATTCCAGGATTCTTTTCCGGTATTGTCTTTAAGGTTTTCGGAGACCTTCATATAAAGGTTCACGCCCTGCACACCCAGAGAATACAGATCGCGGCATTCCTGCACGGTAAGGTCCAGAGTCCTGCGAAAGATTCCGGGCATGGAGGAAATGGCTTCCTGTTTGTTTTGGCCTTCCATTACAAAAACCGGCATTACCAGATCATTGGTGGTAAGGACAGTTTCCTGAACTAAACTGCGTATGGCGGCGCTCACTCTAAGCCGTCGGTTCCGGGAATATATCATCATGATTTAAATGTAAAAGTGGTATTCTTTTTGAAAGTACAAATTTACCAATAGTTAATGATAAAACTATTGCCGGTTAGCGGAAGTTTCTTATCTTCGTAAAGTATTGTATTAAAAAATGAAAAAACTTTTACTTATTATATTATTTTTCGGTCTTGGCCTTAGCTCCACTTTTACTGCTCAAAGCCGTGAACCTTTTGGTGTAAACCAGAAAAATGACGACGGCACATTAGTAGCCTACCCTAACCCTACACGTGATATCCTCCTGCTGAAAGCGAAGGATCCGATGGTGAAGGTGAAGTCGGTTTCTTTTTATTCCATCTTAGGTACGCAGGTAGCCAGTTATAATGTTAATATGAATGCTGCCGAAATTAATCTAGAAAAACTGAGACCCGGGAAGTATCTTATGAGATATACACTGAGCGACAATACTCAGAAAATCAAACAGATCATTAAGCAGTAAGTCTTTACCTTTTTCCGATTCCATATAAATATCCGTTTCCGCAACGGATATTTTGCTATATTTGAGTAAGATGAAAAGGTTTCAGAAAGTACATACCATCCTGTATGTGACCGATCAGACAGCCAGTACCGAATTCTACCGCCGCATTCTGGGCATGGAACCGGTGCTGGATGTGCCCGGCATGACGGAGTTTGAGTTTTCTGATTATTTCACTCTGGGCCTGATGCCCCACAGCAGCATCAACAAAATACTCAATGGGAAAACTGCAGACCCTTCCAGTGGAACAGGAATTCCGCGTTGTGAACTTTATCTTTATCTTGATGATATTGAAGCTGAATTTCAGAAAGCAGTGAATCTGAATGCTGAAATCGTAAGTGCACCTGCTGACCGCGACTGGGGTGACCGTGTCTTTTACCTGGCTGATCCCGACGGTCACATTATTGCTTTTGCAAAAAAACTTAAAACCTAAGCGCATGAATACCTGTCTGGAGTGCAGCGAGCCCATACACGGCAGATCCGACAAGAAATTCTGCTCGGACGCATGCCGTAATGCCTTCAATAATAAACAGAACAAAGACGCGTCGAATCTGATGCGCAACATCAACAATAAACTACGCAAAAACCACAGGATTCTTGCCGACCAAAGGTTCACGGAAGGCAAGGCAAAGACGACCCGTAACAAACTCTCGGCTGAAGGCTTTGATTTTGAATATTTTACCAATCTGAAAATCTACAAAAACGGCGCTGAGTACCGTTTTGTCTATGATATCGGATATAAATTTCTGGAAGAAGACTGGATTTTGCTGGTAAGGAAAGAATGATTACTTTTGCCCACGAATTCGGGATGTAGCGCAGCCTGGTAGCGTACTTGCATGGGGTGCAAGGGGTCGCTGGTTCGAATCCAGTCATCCCGACTGATAAAAAAGAGCAGTTCTTACCACTGCTCTTTTTCTGTTTACTGAGTTGACCGTTTCAGGCATAAAAAAGGACTGAAAATTCAGTCCGGTTTTTCTATTCACCCTCGTTTACCAAACGTATTTTGTCTTCAAGTATTTCAATCTTTTTATCACGATAAAGGCCGCCGATGGCTTTTTTAAAGTTCTTTTTACTCATCTGGAGTTCCTGCTTAATTTCCTCAGGATCGGATTTGTCTGAAAGATACAAAAGACCATAATTGCTTTCAAGTTTCTCTAGGATCACCTGCTGGAACTCATCGATATTATCATAACCTTCGGGCTGCAGGGAAACATCAATCTTCCCGTCTTCGCGGATGGTCTTAATATAACCCACCTCATCAGACAGCGGGAAAAGCCGCTTATAAACATCGGAAGTATAGATGAGCCCGATATATTTTTTGTTGATGATCACATTCCAGCCCAGTTCACTCTCCCCCATGATGATAAGATTCACCTTATCTCCTTTGCGGAAGGGCAGATCCTCATACTGCGGATTCCTTTTGAACTTGGTAGTGCCGGTAATAAGACCCATTTTTTCATCCACATAAACATAGACAAGATAGCGCTTACCTTCAAGGATTTTTAGCTTCTGCTCCTGATAGGGAATGAAGAGATCCTTAATGATACCCCAGTCCATGAAAGCACCGCTGGGCAGCGCCTGTACACAGGTCATTACCGCAAACTCCCCTATCTCGGCGGTTGGTTTTTCTGTTGTAGCTTTCAGTTTATCATCGTCCTGATATACGAAAACTTCCATCTCGCTGCCAACTTCAGCATCTTCTGAAGCAAAAATCTTTGGTAAGAAGGCTCTTTCCCCGTTTTCATCCTCCAGGAAAAGTCCGGAATAATTTTTTTCTGCTATTTTAAGAATTTGCGTTTGCCCTATGTTCATATATTCAATAATAAGCAGCAAAGGTATGAAATCTAAAGGAACAGATATTGCTCCACCCGTAATATGCCTTCGTCAGTCATCAGTAAATATTATTATAAGCCGGACCTCCGGATCCTGACTATCATCTATAATTCAGGTGCCGTGTACGACTATCTGGACGTTCCGCAAGTGGTTTTTGACGCATTCCGGGCAGCCTACTCCAAAGGTGTATTCCTGAACACCGAAATTAAACCTAACTTCGCTTATCATAAACGCGATTGATTAATACCTAAAATAACCCTTCAATTTCAACCGCACCGGTTCCAAATGATGATCATCTTTGTTAGTAAAACAAAGAAATTCCTGCGTTAAAATACAGATTGGGAGTACCCGAATAACTGGTTTCCTCCTGAAACTCCGGACTGACCGCGTACAGTGCCGCAAAACTGGTGAAGATCCTGAGATTTGTTTTTGGAGTAATTTTTCGGTAAAAATTTAACCCAAGTTGCGGACCTATTTTGGTGGTAGAGTCGTACGCATGATCGGGCGCAATCACATTATTGTACATCAGGTCATTGGACGATGCGGGAGTATAATTAAGGCTCTGGGAAACGGGAAGATAAGAGTTCAGCCCCGCTTCAAGGTTCAGCTTAAATTCCGTTGTATAAAGCAAATCGCGGTTTGCTGTCAGGCTTAAATCGAGGGATTTGATGTATTTATAAGTCACACCAAGCAAATCAATTGCCGAAAAGTCCGTATAAGATGCACGTGTATTCAGACCAAGGACTACACGCTGGCTGTCCTTCCAGACCACC
>CAYXUO010000069.1:0-11106 GCA_964468335.1 uncultured Chryseobacterium sp.
CACACTTTTTCGTTTACGATTAAACATAATTTTCCCCAAAAGGGTGTGCAAAGGTAAAGAATAATTTTCAAACTGGAAATCTTTTCAGAAAGATTATGCTAAGGTTTTGAAAATGTTGGGTTTATTATCAACAACTAACCAATTTTTTTTTCAAATTTCCAAAAATCTGAACACCTAATTCCTCAGCGATTTGCTGCTCCTGAAACTTGCGATCAGATAATACGCAACAAATACCATGGAGAATTTAATGACAGACGGAACCGCCTGTTCCACATTGAAGAAAATCAAGCCTATGCCTACAAGTACAGCAATTCCCACAAAGGAGATTCCTAACTTTTGCGGAAGGGTAAATTTCTGGTCATCCAGAAAATAAGCCATTCCCCAGGCGGCACCAAAGGCTGCGCCGTAATAAAGGTCCAGTTGCCAACCCTGGCTGCCCAGCAGATAATGGTTCAGTAAGAAGCTTATTGCGGTTCCGGCAATGAAATAAAGTATGGCGCGCTGCATGAAATTTTGTTTCAGCAAAAATAAATATTTAATTGTGAAGCGGCCATTTAATTAAATTTGACGAAATTACCATCAATGAAACTTAGACCTTTACTCTGCGTGATTTTTTATTTCTCTCTAATCTCCTGCCAGCAGATCATGGATAATTACTGGGACAGAAAAGCGGACGGAAATTACACATCATCCTATATGGGCGTTTATAAAGGAAACTATTCCGGTGATGAAAACGGAACGCTTACCCTGGAGGTTTCCGAAAAGGGCTACGTAAGCTTAACGAAGGTCTCTCCCACCGGAACTGAGTCCCATACAGGCGGTATCGCGCGCGAAGACGGAGCACTGCAGTCTGTAGCCTTACCGTCCGGCTTTACGCTTTACGGCAACCTAATCACGAAATCCGGCACCTGGAAGTCTGCCAACGGCCAGGGTAACTGGTCTGCAAGCAAACAGTAGGAGACGCAGATCCTCTATTTACTGTATTCTCCGCAACTTTCCCAAAATTTCAAAATGTCCTATCTTTGGACACATTGAAAATTCATCTATGGAAACCCAAAAATATTCTCCTAAAAACAAAATACGGATTGTAACTGCTGCTGCGCTTTTTGACGGGCACGATGCTGCAATTAATATCATGCGCCGCGTAATACAGGCCACCGGCGTAGAAGTCATTCACCTCGGTCACGACAAATCTGCTGAAGAAGTGGTGAACTGTGCGGTGCAGGAAGATGCCAACGCGATCGCGCTAACTTCCTATCAGGGAGGGCACAACGAATATTTTAAATATATCTACGATCTGTTAAAGGAGAAAAACGCTTCTCACATCAGGATATTTGGTGGCGGAGGTGGCGTAATTCTGCCGGAAGAAATTAAAGATCTGATGGATTATGGAATTACGAGAATATATTCTCCGGATGATGGCCGTGAACTTGGCCTGCAGGGCATGATTGACGATTTGGTTCAGAAATCCGACTTTGCTACGGGTGAACATATTGGAACTGCCGATTTGGACAATATCAAATTTGAAGATTCCAAATCTCTTGCAGAAGTAATTTCGGCTGTGGAGAATTTTTCTGAAGAGAAATCCGAACTGGTAAAGAAAATTGACGAAAAAGCCAAAGACTCCACAATCCCGATTATTGGGATCACCGGAACCGGCGGCGCAGGGAAATCTTCGCTGACCGACGAGCTTGTGAGAAGGTTTCTGCGTGCAAATCCAGAGAAAAAAATTGCAATTATTTCCATAGACCCTTCAAAAAAGAAAACCGGTGGTGCGCTTCTGGGCGACAGGATCCGCATGAATTCCATCAACGATGCGCGCGTTTATATGCGTTCCATGGCGACGCGTGAGAATAATGTGTCGGTTTCGCCGCATATTCATTCGGCTCTGAATATTTTAAAAATTGCAAAGCCTGATGTAATTGTTCTTGAGACGTCCGGAATTGGCCAGTCAGGTTCCGAAATCACGGATATCGCAGATGTTTCCATGTATGTAATGACGCCGGAGTATGGCGCCTCCACACAACTGGAGAAAATTGACATGCTGGATTATGCTGACCTTATCGCACTGAACAAATCGGACAAACGCGGTGCGCTGGACGCGCTGCAGGCCGTTAAAAAGCAATATCAGAGAAACCATGTACTCTTCGAGCAGCCGCTGGAAGAAATGCCGGTTTATTCTACAAAAGCCAGTCAGTTCAATGATTGGGGAACTACCGAGCTCTATAATGAACTCATCAAGAAAGTAAACGCCAAGTTTGAAGGTTTGAACCTCAGCGAATACGAGGAGCAAAATGTTTCGGAAGAAACCACAATTATCCCACCGAAAAGAGTCCGTTATCTGTCTGAAATAGTAGAAACCAACAGGAATTACGATAAAGAAGTAGAGGAACAGGCACTCATCGCCAAGAAAATGTATCTCATTGAAGGTGCAAAAGTTTTAATTGAGGACGATCAGCATACACACGACAAACTCGAAAAGGTATTCCTGAAAACAAAAAAGGAACTTTCCGAAGAAAACACTGCGTTTTTGCACGGTTGGCATCATTTCAAAGAAGAACTGGAAGCTGATACCTATTCCTACTTTGTCCGCGGAAAAGAAATTAAAGTTCAGACCAAATCTGAAACGCTGTCACACCTTAAGATTCCAAAGATCGCATTGCCTAAATTCCAGGACTGGGGCGACCTCATTCGCTGGAAAGGCCAGGAAAATGTTCCGGGCGCATTTCCATACACTGCGGGAATCTATCCTTTCAAAAGAACCGGTGAAGATCCAACCAGGATGTTCGCAGGAGAAGGCGGACCTGAACGAACCAACCGCAGGTTCCATTATGTGTCGGCCGAAATGGATGCGAAAAGGCTTTCCACGGCATTTGACTCTGTTACCCTTTACGGCCAGGACCCGGCATTCCCACCCGATATTTTCGGTAAAATCGGTAATGCCGGAGTTTCCATCGCTACGCTGGACGATGCCAAGAAACTCTATTCCGGTTTCGACCTTGTAAATGCCATGACTTCGGTGTCCATGACGATTAACGGACCTGCACCCATGCTGCTCGCCTTCTTTATGAACGCTGCCATTGACCAGAACTGTGAGAAGTATATTGAAGAAAATAACCTCCAGGCTAAAGTTGAGGCTAAGCTAAAGGAAAAGTTTGATGATAAAGGTTTAACAAGACCTACTTACAGCGGTGAACTGCCACCAAGCAACAACGGACTGGGCCTTAAATTACTGGGCCTTACAGGTGATGAGATTCTGGATGCTGATGTTTATGCCAAAATAAAGGCCGAAACCATCGCTACCGTTAGAGGTACGGTTCAGGCAGATATACTGAAAGAAGACCAGGCACAAAATACGTGTATATTCTCTACCGAATTTGCGTTAAGGCTGATGGGTGACGTGCAACAGTACTTCATCGACGAAAAAGTAAGGAACTTCTATTCCGTGTCGATTTCCGGATATCACATTGCCGAAGCGGGCGCCAACCCAATCTCTCAACTTGCCTTTACGCTGGCCAACGGTTTCACTTACGTGGAATACTACCTGAGCCGCGGAATGGACATCAATGAATTCGCGCCTAACCTTTCCTTCTTCTTCTCCAACGGTATCGACCCGGAATATGCGGTGATCGGACGTGTAGCCAGACGAATCTGGGCGAAGGCAATGCGCGAGAAATATAATGCCAACGAAAGGAGCCAGATGCTGAAGTACCACATCCAGACCTCCGGACGTTCGCTGCACGCGCAGGAAATCGATTTCAACGATATCAGAACTTCGCTCCAGGCACTTTATGCAATTTACGATAACTGTAACTCACTGCATACCAACGCTTATGATGAAGCCATTACCACTCCGACTGAAGAATCGGTAAGAAGAGCCATGGCCATCCAGCTTATCATCAACAAAGAACTTGGACTTGCCAAGAACGAAAATCCACTTCAGGGTTCATTCATCATTGAAGAACTTACGGATTTGGTTGAGGAGGCTGTTTATGCGGAATTCGACAGAATCACTGAGAGAGGCGGCGTGTTGGGTGCCATGGAAACCATGTACCAGCGTTCCAAGATCCAGGAGGAGTCCATGCATTACGAATGGTTGAAACATACCGGCGAGTACCCGATCATTGGCGTGAACACCTTCCTGGGTAAGGACGGATCTCCAACAGTTCGGCCAGGGGAAGTAATCCGCTCAACCGAAGAGGAAAAGCAGCTTCAGATTAAAAACCTGGAGAACTCCCAGAAAGCGAATGCCAACAAAACGGAAGATGCACTGAAGAGACTTCAGCACGGAGCCATCAATCAGGAAAACCTTTTTGCGCTGATGATGGATGCCGTGAAATACTGCTCGTTAGGTCAGATTACCAATGCGCTGTTTGAAGTGGGAGGAATGTACAGGAGGAATATGTAGGTTCTCTATCTAAACCTTCAAGGTTTTGAAAACCTTGAAGGTTTAAAAATCTCAGACATGGAAAAGGTAAAACTTGAACCCGGAAATTATTACCACATCTTCAATCGTGGTAACAATGGGCAGGATATTTTTTTCGAAAGCGAAAATTACGAGTTTTTCCTGCATCGCCTGGATCAATACATAACCCCTTTTTGCGATATTATAGCTTGGGTATTGCTACGAAATCATTTTCATCTGCTGGTTTATGTCAAAGAAACGGTTGCCGTAGACAAGTTAGACTACACGGCGACAGAAAATCCGAAGCAAATAGAAGTCCACCTGCAATTTGGACATTTTTTTAATTCATATGCGAAGTCTATAAATAAGAGGTATCACCGAACCGGAAGTTTATTTGAGAAAAATTTCGAACGGGTCTTAGTTGACAACCATAAATATTTCAAAAACCTAATTCACTATATCCATTTTAACCCTGTGAAACACGGGTTTACTGAAGAGGTTTGGAATTATCCGTGGAGTTCATATGGCAGCGTAATTTCGCACCACGCCACAAAACTGAAACGTGACTTCGTTCTTGAACTTTATAACGGCGCGGAGGAGTTTAAACTGTTTCATAAACAGGCTCCGGACAACGATTCAATTTCAGAATTGATAATTGAATAATAATATTTAAACCTTCAAGGTTTTTGAAACCTTGAAGGTTTCTTTAAAAAATACGCCAAGTGATTAAAACCTCAGCCTACTTTATTCTCCTACTTCTGGCCATCCTTTCCTGTAAGCCCGAAAATGCTAATCCTGTGGAAGACCCTGATCATCTGCAAGTTATATCCGACATTACATTCACCGCTTTTAAAAAGGCTATAATCCGTCAGCAGATCGATTCGGTATTCTCGTGGACCAATTTCAATGGCGGCATCTCCGTCCGACAGAATGGTGTGACGGTTTACGAGAGATTTCAGGGCTTTGAGAATTTCAAGACAAGAAAGGAATTGGACAGCAATTCAGTATTCGCCATCGGTTCCGTAAGTAAACAGTTTACAGCGGCGATCATTATGGTTTTGGAGGAGCAAGCCAAACTCAGCACCGCCGACAGGATTTCCAAATACTTGCCTGAATACCGAAGCAAGACATTTGAAGATATTACCATTCATCACCTGCTTACGCATACTTCGGGAATAAGTGATCTTGGTCCGGGCCTCCAATCCCAACCGGGATCAGATTTCAATTATTCAAATAAAGGATACCGATTGCTGGGAGAAATCGTTGAAGTGGCTTCAGGAAAATCTTATGATGCGAATGCACGTGAGCTTTTCGCTAAGGCAGGCCTTACCAAAACCTATACAGCTGAAAATTTTACAGGTAAAAATCTGGCAAGTGCTCATACGGGCACAGCCAAAAACGCCACAGCGGTAGATAATATGCCGGGCCGGCTCGCACAATCATCCATATCAACAGCTGCGGGCGGAATACTGTCCACGGTTTCAGATCTTCACCGTTGGAATATGCAACTTTACAGTGGAAAAGTGTTGCAGCCAAACTCCTTGAAGAAGTTTGTTGCCCAGACTTCCGGAATGAAACATCCTGTTATCGGCAAGGTGGGCTATGGTTATGGAATCATGTTAGGCGAAGATCCCTACAGCTACCTTCACACCGGCTATGTGAACGGTTCTCCGTCGCTAAATATTTACTATCCCAACAGCAATACATCGGTGGTAATACTTTCTAATATTGCAGATACAGGTAGAGGAAAAAATGCTGTTTTTAAACCGCATAAGGAGGTGAAGCGGATTACGGATATGATTGAAAACGCATTGACAGAAATGAACTCACCTCCTCCAAAGAAAGTTACAGTAAATAATTAGCTGTGGCTAGAAGAATAACTGCATGACTTCTTCCAAAGTAACCTTGCCGAAATACTCCGTGAGGTCTTCGGAACTAAGGATTTTTTTAATTTCAGCGTCTTCGTGTTTCTGTCCCAGAAGCTTTTCTTCCAGCTCTTCAATAGGTTTGGCGGCAAAAAAATCACCAAAGATCTTGGCTTTGTCAATATTGCCTTTCACCACATCTAAGTGTACTTCTATAAACCCTGCCGGTACCTTGATTGCTTTTCGGTAATTATAATTGGGCGAGAACCCAAAATTCCAGTCCCAGGTCTCATACTTTTCGGCAACCAGTTTTTCAATCTGCTCCACATCGTCTTCGGTAAGCGAGTACTGTTCCGCACCCGGATTATTTCTGATGATTTCCTCCTTCAGCAGATCTTTCATTTCTTCAGTGCCGGTGCCTGCAGGTAAATATCCCCTCAGATTCACTACGCGTGAGCGGTTGGATTTGGTTGCCTTATCAATAAATTTCAGCGGATTTACCTTTAAAGCATCAGCCAGGATTTCCATTTCCGAATCGATAAGAATGGTCCCATGCTGAATCATCTTACCCTGACGGGCCAATTTGGCATTGCCACTGAACTTCCGTCCCTCTACAAGCAAGTCATTCCTGCCCTGCAGTACGGCGGGAACTCCTAATCGGTTAAGTAGCGTGAGTACGGGCTCTGTAAAAATGGAGAAGTCCATAAAATCATGCTGTCCCAATACCGTGTGGAAACTGAAATTCAGATTGCCAAGATCATGATAGACAGTTCCGCCACCGGACATCCTGCGTACCACCTTAATTCCCTTATCCTTGACAAAATCCAGGTTAATCTCGGCAAGCGTGTTCTGAAACTTACCTACAATAATGGAGGGTGCGTTTACATAAAGCAGGAAAAGATCTTCAGTTGGGAATCTGCTAAGTAAGAATTCTTCTGTGGCGATGTTAAAATAAGCATCGCTGGAAGGGGAATCAATAATATACATTCAGTGAATTTCCAGCAAAATTACTGATTTTTGGTAGGCCATGACTAAAGCATAGAGCCAAAAAAGGCCGCTTCAATGCAAGCAGCCTCTGTTTTATAATTCAGGAGATCAGGATGCTGGGGAGACAGAATACTGGATTGGCTTAAATGTTCCGCCATTGCTGTCTTCAGCTGAACAGGCGGTAAGGCATACCAACAAATCCATCATGGCTTCAAACTTAACATAATCGCCAGCTTTGGATGTGGGTGGCAGCACAGAAATCTTACCGTTCGCATCAAACTGTACGTTCATGAAAATATTAAACGCGGTAGGTATCTCATCTTGCGAAAGCCCCATAGGTTCCAGGTTTTTTGTGAGATTTTCCAGACAACTCGGGTGATAACCCTCGTGGCTATACATAATTTCAAATGTTTCCTTACTGCAGGGCGCCAGCAGGAAGTCATTACGACCGTTGGTATCCTCAATTATTTTGGCCATCTTCCTTGAGCGGTTGCTCCAAAGGAAGTTCCCTGTGGTTAGCAGAATGCTTTCTTCAAAATCCAGCGACTTTCCGGAAGAAAGTGTTTCGCCGTGGTCATGCCTGTTGAATAAAACCATATCACTTACCTGCATTCCCATTGGATCAGTAACTGTGAGAATATCACCTTTATTAAGTACGAAAGCTTTACCGGTCTGTTTCTCGATAGTATGTATATGCGACATCTACTTGCTGTGTTTATGGTGAAACGGACATTTCCAGCTGTCTTCTACATGACGGCCGCTGTACTGTCGGGTTTCAGCATCTTCACCGAAATCTTTCAGTACAGGGTTAATACTACCCTGCATTTTTTCGTCGTTGCGCCGAACCATGTCTCTAACGTTTTCGTACGTCCCCATTTCGCGCAGTTTTTCAAACTGCGAGTGCAGATTAAATACGAGAGTGGTGTAAGGTGCCTGACGAGCCATTCTGGAACTCGCAGGATGCAGTCCTATAACATAGAATGCATGACCAAGAAGACTGAAGCTAAAATTGGAATCGTTGGGATCACTGCTCACATTACTGTCCCAGTTATCAGGATCAGCCTCATGAAGTGTTTGAAGTGTTTGCCAAAGTGCGGCTTCGTAAGAAAGTTCATCGTTGAATCTGTCATTTGGGAAAACAGCCACAAATGAGCGGAAATCAGTAGTTCCAATTTTTGTAGACTGCATATAGTTTTTAAGATCAGAGATAATTTGATCAGCAGTTTCAGTGCTTACCATTTCTTCATAGGCATGAAGATCATAATTATTCATCTTGAAAAGCGATTTCGCCATAATACAGGGATGATTACTTTTTATGATGAATTCCTGAAAATCGCGGTCAATCTGTTCCAGATTGACACCTGCGTATGTTAAGACTTCCATATTGTATTTTTAATGTTGAGAATACCCGGCTCTGCAGAACAGGAAGCCGGCGGCACTGTACTATACAAGTATAATACCATTGCGACTCAAACACTTGCAGTGGTAACAAAGCTGGAATCCGCCAATAAACCACACAAAATCAGCCGGTAATAAATTAACCGGCTTATGGAATTTTTTCTAAATCACAAATAATTATCCTTCCAAAGTTTGCCTGATTCCATCCAGAAAGGCTCTATAACGGTCCGGCGTAATTCTGTTGGCAAATCCCGGGATATGTGTGCTTTTTTTCAGCAGTTCGTCAGTAGATTTGTTTTCGTTGATGGCTTTTTGAACGTATTCGGTCGAGGCTTCCAAAAATCCGGCCATCTCTGCGAGGTCAGCCTTACGTCCAATGGTTAATTCCGGTGTATTGGCATGCCCAAAAATAAAAAGGGTATCATTGTCAAAGGTAGACTGCGCCCGCTCAAGCACGGGGATCCAGCTGCGGGAATCGGAACCGTCGGCTGTTCGGTACACCGGAATCATATTGATAAACATTAGGTCGCCCATGTGCACCACATTATCATTTTCAAAATGGAACATTGCGTCGCCGTAAGTGTGTCCGTTGCCGAAGTGATAGGCCGTAATCCTCTCTCTTCCGGCTTTAATCCCGTGCTCCTTATCAAAAAGAACTGTGGGGTACCGCTGTTCACTGAGTTTATTGCCTTTTTCAGCGGCCAGCCTCTGCAATTGGGGGACACGGCTATGGGCCACTATTTTGGTATCTGGATCTTTAAAAGCAATATTACCTGAGGTATGATCGCCATGGTGATGCGTATTGCAGAGGTACAGAACCGGCTTGCCTTGGGTGGAGATTCCGTCCAGGACGGGCTGTATGGCATCCGGGAACTGGGAATCTATTACAACAAAACCGTCTTTAGTTTCCAGCAGGCCTACAGTTCCGCCGCGGTTCGTAAAACGGCTTACGTTTCCTCTTACTTTTTTCAGATCACCGGCCGCCGGTACGAAGGGTTCATAGACTGCCCGTGTTGTAGCAGCGCAGCTTAGTAAACCTGGCATGACGGCCAGTCCAAGTCCGGCAGAAAAGGTAGTAGCGAGAAACTGTTTACGGTCCATGAGATAAATTTTAGCTAAAATTAGCTAAAACTTTTACCGGGAGGGTTTCAGAAATTTAAGAAAAGGTTTCACTTTATGAATTTGAGTGAGATAATTCATTTGAATAATAAACACCAAAGCATTTCCGAAAATCAGGAAAAGCAAAACAATCCAGGGAAATAAGGAACTTTCCATTGAAAAGGCTGGTTGCACGAAGCGGAAAACAGAAAAAACTGCATGAGAATGATTAAAAATCCTCTCAAGGTTTGGTATTAGCACAGCAAAAGAGCCGAAAAATACGGCTGGAG
Source organism: uncultured Chryseobacterium sp. (assembly GCA_964468335.1). GTDB lineage: Bacteria > Bacteroidota > Bacteroidia > Flavobacteriales > Weeksellaceae > Marnyiella. Next base: position 10,044 of record CAYXUO010000069.1, read on the forward strand.
AATGTTGATAGTACGTCAGGACATATTTATTGTATTCATTAGCCAAATCAAAATCAGGGCGACGGATCAGATACTGTATTAGGGGAATGACCGTAAGCAGCACCATTGCCGCGGCGAATAAATAGCTGAAGAGTGCCGTACCTGTAACCTGTGCAATCAAGAACAAAGCGATAAGCACCAGACCTCCGTATATAAGCGTTTGCTTCAGCACGCCAAAATTTATACTGAGGTACATCTTCCTGAGAAATTTGCTGTTGTCGTTCAGGTCCCAACTGCCGTCCCAATATAGCTTTAGTTCATCTTTCCAGCTGTCCTTTACTTGCTCAAAAGCTTTCTCAAAACTAAAACCCTCTTCTTTCTCCAGTGCCGAAATCTGGCTTATAAAATGGTCGTAAACCTCCACCAGAATATCAATTGGCAGTTTTTTATCTAAAAGATAATTTCGAATTCGAGTGAGCTGTTGTTCATCCATTAAGCACTAAGATGTTTTAAAAACGGTTTTACTTTTTTGATAGTCTGAAGAAATCTTCTCTGTGAGTAGTAAGAAATTAAACTTATCACTAAAACAGCATAAGTAATTACAATTCCAAAGATTATACTCTTAAGATTAGCGTCTGGTGCTGTTCCTGCGAACATTTTGGCAATTGTAAATCCTTCTGTAAAAAATTTAAAATAAAAATAAAGGCAAGAAAGACTTAGCAGTGTATATTCGTGAAAAGAAACAAGGACATACTTTCTGTATTTCTTATTTAGAGAGAAATCTTTAAAGTTCTTAAAGTAAACATAAAAAGGAAGCAGCAATACGAGGCCTGTAGCTGTGACAAAAATGTATTTATAAACATGGAAACTAAATAAAAAAGAAAGGGACAGCATAGCCAGGACAATTACAGAAGCGCCTATAAGCGCCTTTCTGAGGAAGGCACGAAAGTTTGCGGCGTTAAGTTTTCTTAAAAGGTCACTTCGGTCAACCAAGTCCCACTCCCCCTTCCAGGAAGGCTGCAATTCTCCCTGCCAACTTTGCTTTACTTTTTCAAAAGCTTCGTCAAAACCCAAACCTTCCTCT
>CAYXUO010000070.1:0-11018 GCA_964468335.1 uncultured Chryseobacterium sp.
AATGTTTTCTGCGGTGAAAGCATGTTTTCATATGTTAGTAATGCCTCCAAAGCAGGATTTATCAACTTTGTTACAAATCACAGCGACACTTTAGAACTTATAGACTGCCAAATTCACTCCGAACATTTGGAAAGCCTGGGAGCCCGAATGATCCCTAAATCCGATTACCTGAACATCCTGAAAAGAAACAATGAATTCTGAAAAAGAAAAATGGGTCCTTCTGGTCCTCCTTACCATTATCTGGGGCTCGTCCTTCATCCTGATTAAAAAATCGCTTGAGCATTATGGACCTTTCCAGGTGGGTGCACTTCGTGTGCTGATCGCGGGCATACTTTTGGCGCCTGTCGCTATTCTCAATATCCGTAAATTCCCGCGGAAGAGACTGAAATGGCTTATTGTGGCGGCTGTCGCAGGTAACTTTGTACCTATGTTTCTTTTTCCGCTGGCCGAAACAGAGGTTAGCAGCAGTATTGCCGGAATTGTAAATTCAATGATGCCCATTTTCGTGATCCTGATTGGTGCACTGTTCTGGAAATTCAAGACTACGGGCAGGCAGATGATTGGTGTGGCGATCAGTTTCTCGGGAGCATGCCTGCTGATGTTGAGTGGCGCTGAAGGCGACAGTCTGAAAATTGTACCGATTCTTTGGCTTCTGCTGGCCACGCTGCTGTATGCTGTAAGCATAACTACTGTGAAGTCGAAGTTAGCTGATGTACCCGCAAAGATTCTGTCGGCATTTGTGTTTTTCTTTATCCTGTTTTTGCCTTCACTTATTACACTGGCATTTACGGGCTTCTTCCAGAATTTCGAAGGAACAAAAGGTGAATTTATTGGTCTTGGCTATGTAAGCCTGCTTTCCATTTTCGGCACTGGCCTGGCGATGATGCTGAATTACCGTTTGCTCAGTATCTCCACACCGCTGTTTGCATCCACAGTAACACTTCTGATGCCTATTGTGGCTGTACTCTGGGGTGTTTTGGATGGTGAAAGCCTTACCGGACTGCAGTTTGCCGGCGGATTTATTATAATAGCCGGGCTGTTGTTTCTGCGGAGTAAGAGCGTGAAGGTTTGATGCTTATCTAGTTCTTTACTGCATTGCAGTTCTTCAATACTGCTGTATTAGATGGGAAGAATGGCCAACTTAATATGGCTAAAAATAAAGAGCACTGAAAAACAGTGCTCTTTATCCTTTCATTTTACTTTTTTCCCATTGTCCCGGGACAGGATTTATATTAATGCTTATACAACACCCTGTGCCAGCATTGCCTCTGCAACTTTTACGAATCCGGCGATATTAGCACCTTTTACATAGTTCACATAGCCGTCATCTTCCTTACCGTAATCGCGGCAGGCTTTGTGGATTCCGATCATGATCTCCTTCAATCGGGTATCAACCTCCTCGGAGCTCCAGTTAAGACGGATTGAGTTTTGGGTCATTTCCAACCCTGATGTTGCTACACCTCCGGCATTGGAAGCCTTGCCCGGAGAGAAAAGTACTTTATGCTCCAGGAAGTGGTTTATAGCTTCCAGAGTACTTGGCATGTTAGCAGCTTCAGTAACGCAAACTACGCCGTTTTCAACCAATATTTTTGCATCGTCCAGATCAAGTTCATTTTGCGTTGCAGCAGGAATGGCTACATCACACTTCACTTCCCACGGACGTTTTCCTGCATGAAACTCAGCACCTGGGAATTTCTTGGCGTAATCTTCAGCACGGTTATTACCTGATGCACGTAATTCAAGCAGATAGTCAATCTTCTCACCTGTAATTCCGTCCTTGTCATAGATGTAACCGTCCGGGCCTGAAATAGTAACGCAGGTTCCACCCAGTTCTTCTACTTTCTTGATTACACCCCAGGCTACATTACCAAATCCGGAAACCGTAACGGTTTTACCTTTGAAATCCTGGTTAATGGTCTTTAGCATCTGCTCTGCGAAATATACCACGCCGTAACCTGTTGCTTCCGGACGGATCAGTGATCCTCCATAGGCAAGGCCTTTACCTGTAAGTACGCCAGTAAATTCGTTCCTGATTTTCTTGTACTGACCGAAAAGGTAACCGATTTCCCGGGCTCCCACACCAATATCTCCGGCAGGAACATCAGTTTCCGGACCGATGTGCTTGCACATTTCCGTCATGAAAGCCTGGCAGAAACGCATTACTTCCATATCAGATTTTCCCTGTGGATCAAAATCTGAACCTCCTTTTCCGCCACCCATCGGTAATGTCGTAAGTGAGTTTTTGAAGGTCTGTTCAAAAGCAAGAAACTTAAGAACAGATAGATTTACTGTAGGATGGAATCTGATGCCTCCTTTGTAGGGTCCAATTGCCGAATTCATCTGAATTCTGAAACCGCGGTTTACATGTATTTCGCCCTGATCATCTACCCATGGAACACGGAAAATTATGGTGCGCTCCGGCTCGGACATTCTTTCCAGAAGTTTCATTCCATTATACTGAGGTCTGCTTGCAATGAAGGGAATTACCGTTACTGCGACTTCTTTTACAGCCTGAAGAAATTCGGGCTCGTTAGGATTTTTCGCCTCTACCTTGGCAATAAATTCCTGAATTTTTTGATCTACATTATAGTGTTCCATAAATGAGGCTTGATGATTTCAACAAATTTAATTTTTTTTCCAAAACTTTCAGTCATAAATTTAGGTATTGATAAAAATTGAGCATAAATAGGCGTCAATTTTATTAAATTCATAATTATTAATCTTTTGTTGATGAAAAACCAAGACGAAGCTTCAAACGGTGGATTATTATGAAACGGTACATCGTTAAATAGTAATATACTGCCTCCCCGAAAGTGCCTTCACTAACCCGTTAAGTTCCAGATCGAGAAGGAGGCCGAGAATCTTATGCGACGCGGTGGATGTTTTTTCTGCAATTTCATCCAGCGAGATGTATGGATTTTCTGAAATAATTTGGTAGATGAGGTTTTGATTTTCAGTCATTTGTCGCCGCAGTTCAGATTTGGGAAACAGCGGTTCCATAATTCCATTTTTACTGTCCAGACCTAATTCTTCCACTAAATCCTGTACGGTGCTGATGATCCTTGCCTTATTCTGTGCAATGACCATATTGCAGCCCTGACTGTACTTATCTGTAATTTTTCCGGGAAGTGCATATACTTCTCGGTTATAGGTATTTGCAAACCCAACAGTACTTACTGAACCACCTCCAAAAGCGGTTTCTACAACAATGGTGGCTTCAGAAAGGCCTGCCACAATTCGGTTCCTCTGAATGAAATTTTCCCTGTCCGGTTTTTGGGACGAATTAAATTCAGAAAGAAGAATTCCGTCATGCTCCAGAATCCGATCGGCAAGTTTTCGGTTTTTTGAAGGGTACAAAGTATGGAAACCGTGAGCAAGTACAGCTACGGTGGGAATCTGCTGTTTTATAGATTGCTCATGTACCTCCGTATCTACACCCAGCGCCAGTCCACTTACAGATATAATCCCGGACTTTCGGATTTGTTCAAAAAATTCATGCACAAAACCTTTGCCGTTTGAAGTGATGTTTCGGGTACCCACCATTGAAAAGGCTTGCTGATCTGCCTTAAAAATACCTTTCTGATACAGTATTGCCGGAGCATCTTCGCATTCATTAAGAAGTGATGGTAAATCTCCCAAATGTCTAAGTCTTATCTGCAGTTGTTGCCGTTCACAGAATTTAATCTCTTCCTCAGCAAAACGCAGCACATCTGCAGTACCAATTTCGTGAAGCGTTTTATTGCCGATGCCCAGGATTTTGGAAAGTTCGCGCTTCGGAAAACTCCACACTTCCTGAGCAGAGCCAACGGCATTTACGAGTTTATAAAAATTGATATCCCCAATATTGCTGCATTTTCGCAAAGCAATGGAATACAGGTGTTCGTCCGTAAACATGGTAGACGTTATTTAACCAAAGGTAGAGAATTATTTTCTGCTGTCCCGCAGCTCGTCCAGGCGTTCCCAGACTTCGTCGCGCTTTTTTTGAGGCATATCTTCAAAATCTTCAGGATGTTTCTCACGGTAGTTCTGCCACAGCTTATCATCAACCTCACTATAGAAATTGGGAAACTCCCAAATGTACTTCTTTTTTCTCTCGCCCGCATTCTTAAAAGCAAAAGCCATGATGGTCCCAACGGTGGCTCCGGCCAGGTGGGATTGCCATGAAACATTGCTGGGCTTATCACTGCCGGAAAACAGTTCTTCAGGAAGCACCCCCCAAACCAGACTGCCGTAATAAAGGGCGACCACCATAGACACTGTAAGCAGCTTCATATTCCAGCGAAATACGCCGCTAAAGAACAGGAAAAAGGCCAGTACGTACACCACGCCGCTGGCGCCAATGGTGCAGGTGTACATATATTTACCGGTGAAAATATCTATGGGCGGCAGGAGCCATACCAGCAAGCCTGTGAAAAGCCAACCACCCAACAGGATCTTCCTGCCAACGGTGGGATAAAAATGAAACAGAAGCCCTAAGAGGATGAAGATGGGAATTGAATTGCTGAGCAGGTGGTCCATGCTGCCGTGCAGCAACGGAGAAAGGAAAACTCCTTTAAGGCCGGAAGGCACCAGTGGGATGATGGCTCCCCAGCAGTTCTGAAAAAAACCCAGATTCTGAAGCAGATATCCGAGCCACATGAGCAGCAGCATGCCGGTGGGATAGAGTATTGTGCCAGCAGAAATATGGTTTTTGATCATACAGGAAGTTTTCAAAACAAAAGCCAAAACAGAATGGTGGCAAATTTGGCTGTTAAGTTGATCCAAGCGCTCATTTGCAGGCCAAAATGTACGTATAATTATTATAATGGATTCATTTCGTACATAAGGCTTATTTTTGCCCCGATATTATGAAACGAATTATGAAAAGGTCTATATTATTTTTTTTGATGCTCCTTTCGGCATCTGTTTTGGCTCAAACCGAGCCGGGGTCCAGAAGTATTGTTGATTCTATACAGTATGAGCACTGGAAAGCCAGGCATCTTAATTTGGACAGTCTGGCCAATCCCATTATGGTGGAACTTGAACCCAAATTCCGGGATACGATAGTGATCCGGGACGAGATCATCATTCCCCAGGTTTTGGAAGAGGTGCCCATTACCCCATTTGCTCTAAATAACCTTTCGGCTGAAAAGAGGTGGTACTTCTTCGCACAAAACAATCTCGTCTTTAATCAAGCCTCATTTTCCAACTGGAATTCCGGGGGAAATAACAGCATTGGCGCTATTGGGAAAATGAATTATAACCTGAGCTATAAGAATAAGAAACATTATCTGGAAAATATCATGCAGCTTGGCTTCGGCTGGAATGCCGCTGAAGGGCAAGCCAGCAGGAAAACAGAGGATTTTATCAATTTGATGAGCAATTATGGTTACGACCTGGGAAAACATTACTATTTATCTACGGGTTTCCAGCTGATAACCCAGTTTGCACCCGGCTTCAATTATGGCGAAACTCCTGATCCCGATTTCACGGACAGGATTTCGAGGTTTATGGCTCCGGGTTATATCAACGCCGGTATAGGTTTTTCCTATAATCCAACGGAAAATTTTCAGGTAATCCTGAGGCCTGCCAACGGTAAATTCACTTTTGTGACAGATCCACTGCTCCAAAAGGCCGGAAGATATGGTTTGGAAAGGGATGGTCAGAGCATTCGAAGCGAGATAGGTGCCATGATGAACATCCTGTACCGTATTAAAATTTATAAGGATGTGAACCTGGATAACCAGCTTAATTTCTTCAGCAATTATGTAAGTCATCCGGAGCGGGTTGATATTGCCTATAACGGGGTTCTGAACATCAAACTCAACCGGTTTATTTCGACCCTTGTAAGTCTTGAAATGGCCTACGATCATGATCAGATCCAGAAACTGCAGCGTAAGCAGACACTCGGGATTGGCTTCTCTTATAATATTGGTGAGCAGACCACTGACAAACTGAAGGCCAAGAACGCGATAAAGCCATTTATCGCAAAGTAAATTACGCAGAATGCCACGAAAAAACCGCCACTTTTAAAAGCTGGCGGTTTTTTCGTTTTATACTTACATATTAGAATTCCATCTCCACTTCAAGCTTCTCGGCCAGGAGTTTGGAAATTTTTATCTTCAGTGGCTCAATATCAATATTCTGCATCGCATCATTGGCAAAGGCATAGAGCAGCAGTGCCCGCGCCTTGCTTTCGGAAATTCCGCGAGCTCTAAGATAGAACATGGCATCGTTATTCAACTGACCTACGGTACAGCCGTGCGAGCACTTTACATCATCTGCAAAGATTTCCAGCTGAGGTTTTGTGTCAATGGAGGCACCTTCACCTAAAAGTACGTTGTTGTTTTGCTGATAGGCATTGGTTTTCTGGGCGATCTTATCAACAAAAATCTTCCCGTTGAAAATGCCGTGCGCTTTGTCGCCAAAAATCCCTTTATAATTCTGGTAACTCTCACAGTTCGGGGTGCGGTGGTGTACTGCTGTATGATGATCTACCACCTGCTCATCGCCTATGATGGTTATACCGTTCATAAAGGAGTTAATGTTCTCGCCGTTGTGAATGAAATCCAGGTTGTTACGCACCAGTTTACCGCCGAAGGAAAATGTATTTACAGTGGTAAGGCTGTCGCGTTCCTGTTTTGCAAATGTATGGTCTATGAGGTAAGTGTTTGGACTGTCATTTTGAACCTTATGCCAGTCTGCCTTTGCATTCTGGTAGGTAAATATTTCTGTAACCGTGTTTGTGAATACGAAGGTTTCATCGAAATTATGGTGACTTTCTATAACCTCCACTTTTGAACCTTCTTCAGCAATAAGCAGATTACGTGTGTTATAGAAGGTGTGTGCATCCTGGTTCTGGGAAATGTAGAATACGTGAATAGGTTTTTCTATGACCACATTTTTCGGAACCTTCAGGAAAAATCCATGTTTACAGTAAGCCTGATTCAGATTTGTAAGTGCCAGTTCCTGCGAAGCTACCGTATTGAAATACTTATCGAAAACCTCACGGTACTCGGGATCGTTAAGTGCGTAGTTAAAGGAAAGGAACTCAGCGTTTTCTATTGAAATCTTTGAATATTCCTTGTGTAGTTTCCCGTTAATGAACACAATCCAGTCAAAGTTTTCCTCACCCAGATGCAGCTCATCTATCTGCTCACGGCTGATGGTATGCTCCGGTCTTGGAAAGAAATTGTATTCCTTCTCGGTAATTTCCTTCAGGTTGGTGTATTTATATTCCTCATCCTTTTTTGTTGGAAATCCCTGCATGGCAAACCGTGCCAGCGCAGCACTCCGGCTGTCGTCCAAAAACGAATGCTGCAGGCTTTGCAGGAATTGGGAATGTGTATTTATGATTTGCTCGTATAAAGCCATTTTAATTTTTATTTCAAATTAGTTCAAAAGCCAGTCATATCCTTTAGCTTCCAGCTCCAGCGCCAAATTTTTATCTCCTGTCTTAATAATCTGCCCGTTAGCAAGAACATGAACAAAATCGGGTTCAATATAGTTAAGAAGTCTTTGGTAATGGGTGATGATAAGCACCGCATTTCCTGAGTTGCGGAAGGCGTTCACGCCATCAGCAACAACGCGCAGGGCATCAATATCAAGTCCGGAATCGGTTTCGTCCAGAATGGCCAGTTTTGGATTCAGCATCATCATCTGGAAGATCTCGTTACGTTTCTTTTCTCCGCCGGAAAAGCCCTCGTTCAAAGAGCGGGAAAGGAAATCTTTCTTAATACCCAACTGCTCGGATTTTTCGCGAATCAGGGCCAGCATTTCCTTAGCAGGCATATCTGCCAAACCGTTAGCTTTGCGTGTTTCATTTAGAGCTGCCTTCATGAAGTTGGTCACCGTAACGCCAGGGATCTCTACCGGATACTGAAAAGAAAGAAAAATTCCTTTATGGGCTCTCTCTTCGGGAGCATCCTCCACAATGTCCTGACCTTCAAAAATAATTTCGCCTGCGGTAACTTCATAGTCTTCCTTGCCGGCAATAACAGATGAGAGGGTTGATTTTCCGGCACCATTGGGTCCCATGATCACATGAACCTCTCCCGGATTGATTTGCAGATTTACGCCCTTCAGTATTTGAGTTCCGTCTTCTATCTGGGCTTGTAAATTATTAATTCTTAGCATATTAGTTATATTGATTAACAGGTTGCTCAGTGAGGACCTGTTTGCTGTTTGTTAAAATGTTTAATTATCCCACGGATCCTTCCAGAGAGATTTCCAGGAGCTTCTGAGCTTCGATGGCGAATTCCATTGGAAGTTTATTCAGAACTTCCTTGCTGAAACCATTTACGATAAGAGCAATCGCGCGCTCGGTATCTATTCCGCGCTGGTTGCAGTAAAATATCTGGTCCTCACCAATTTTTGAAGTGGTTGCCTCGTGCTCGAGTTGTGCAGTGGGATCCTTGATCTCGATATATGGGAAAGTGTGTGCGCCACACTCATTGCCCATAAGCAGGGAGTCGCACTGCGAGAAGTTCCTTGCTCCTTTGGCAGACGGCATTACCTTTACCAGTCCACGGTAGGAGTTGTTCGATTTCCCGGCTGAAATTCCCTTTGAGATAATCGTGGACCGTGAGTTCTTACCTATGTGGATCATTTTGGTACCCGTATCCGCATACTGATGGTTATTGGTAACGGCTATGGAATAGAACTCACCCACAGAATTGTCACCCTTCAGGATACAGCTTGGATATTTCCACGTTACCGCAGACCCTGTTTCAACCTGAGTCCATGATATTTTGGCATTCCGCTCGCAGATTCCGCGTTTCGTTACGAAGTTATACACTCCTCCTTTTCCGCTTTCATCGCCAGGGAACCAGTTCTGCACGGTGGAATATTTTATTTCTGCACCGTCCAGCGCAAGAAGTTCCACAACAGCAGCGTGAAGTTGGTTTTCGTCGCGCGCGGGAGCTGTACATCCTTCCAGGTAACTTACGTAGCTGCCTTCATCGGCAATTACCAAAGTTCTTTCAAACTGTCCGGTACCGGCCTGGTTGATGCGGAAGTAAGTGGAAAGTTCCATAGGACACCTCACTCCTTTTGGAATATAGCAGAAACTTCCGTCTGAGAAAACAGCGGAATTAAGTGCAGCATAGAAATTGTCGCCTCTTGGAACCACTTTGCCAAGGTACTTTCTTACCAGGTCAGCATGGTTCTGTATCGCTTCTGAGATGGAGCAGAAAATAATTCCCTTTTCCTTTAGTGTTTCCTGAAAGGTGGTCTTTACCGAAACGGAGTCCATTACAATGTCCACCGCCACACCGGAAAGCCTTTTCTGTTCCTCAATGTTGATGCCCAGTTTTGCAAAGGTTTTCAAAAGCTCCGGATCCACTTCATCCAGACTGGCCAGTTCAGGTTTTACTTTCGGGGCTGCGTAATATTTTATCGCCTGGAAATCAGGCTGTTCATATTTGATATTGGCCCAGGTAGGCTCCGTCATCTTCTGCCAGATCCGGAATGATTCCAGACGCCATTCGGTCATCCATTCAGGCTCGTTTTTTTTGGCTGAGATCATCCGTACAATTTCCTCATTTAGACCGGTTGGGAAATATTCGTACTCTATATCTGTATAAAAACCAGCTTCGTACTCCTTGGTTTTTAAATCTTCTCTTAAATCGTCTTCTGTATATTTTGCCATTATTTCTTTATTCCCACACACGCAAATGAACTGCGCCGTGTGAAATTTATAAACTGAAAGATTCCCCACAGCCGCACGTGCGGTTTGCATTGGGGTTATTAAACACAAATCCCTTTCCGTTCAGACCACCGGAATATTCCAGAGTGGTACCGGCAAGGTAAAGGATAGATTTCTTATCGATAATGATTTTTATTCCATTATCTTCAAAAATTTGGTCGGCCTCGGATTTTTCACTGTCAAACTTCAGGACATATTCCAGACCGGAACAGCCGCCGCTTTTTACACCAACGCGAATAAAGTCCTCGAAAGGCTTAAAGCCCTCCTCAGTCATGAGTTGAACAGCCTTTTCTTTTGCGTAATCGCTAACTTTTATCATTGTTTTTATTTAGACTGATTTTAGATTGCAAAATTACTAATAATATAATGAATATCAAATTCACCGCGGTATATTTGTCTATCAGCGAAATAGATGCGCAGCTTCTTAACAATCCGGCATTGCAGTTATCTAAAGTTTATACTTTACTTATGAAAAAACTAACATCACTTTTCTTTTGTTTATTAATAACGGGATATTCTTACGCACAGAATACCCGCTTTATTTACGAGGTTATGATGAAGCCTAATGCTGCTGACCGCTCATTGATTCAAAAGGAATTGGCTTATCTGGATATAGGCGCGGGTGGATCTGTATTCTATGCTGAAAACAATTATAAGCGCGATTCTTTGATGCAGCGCATGAGAGAGACACGGAATTTCGATCGCTCTCAGGCCGCTGAGCTGCGAAGTAACATTGACTATCGAATTGAAAAGAATCCTGAAAAACAGAAAACCGTATTTATTGGAAGAATTGGCCGTGACCAATATCAGTATGAGGAGGACAGAAAGTTGGTGTGGCAAATTCTGCCGGAAACAGCAGTTATTGGGACCTATAAGACACAAAAAGCCGAAACCGAATTTGCCGGCCGTAGGTGGAGTGCCTGGTTTACTCAGGACATCCCCCTGCAGGAAGGGCCTTATAAATTTTCAGGTCTTCCGGGTCTGATTGTAAAGGTGGAAGACAATGATGGGGATTATGAATTCAACCTGAAGCAGGTGAAGAAAATTTCTGAGCCCGCACAGTTCGTAACGCGCGGCAATATAATACAGTTAAAGCGGGCCGATTTTGAGAAGCAAAATCAAAAATTCAGGGCCGATCCTTCATCTTTCCTTAACCAAACAGCTACACGAGGCGGTGCAAACCGCGGTTCAGCTCAGGCCGACCCTAACCGCAGGAGGGAAATGGAGAACAGGATTAAGGAAACACTGGAGAGGACCAGCAACTCTATTGAAAGGTAATTGCCCTTTTTAGACGGGCAGTTGATCATTTATCTTCCTAAAAATTAAAATTTCT
>CAYXUO010000071.1:0-7283 GCA_964468335.1 uncultured Chryseobacterium sp.
CCTGATGCTGGCCAATGCCGCTATGATGAGACGAAAAGGAAAGGAAGAAGTATTTGCTAAATCTGCCGCCTTTGCCAAATCGAAAAATCAGCAGATCAAGCCTGAACAGATCACCGGAACTTATAATGACAAATGGTTTGGCGATGTAAACATTAACCACGACGGCAAAACCTACAGAATAGTTTGTCAGAATTCGCCGCGCCTGAAAGGTGAACTGATCCCGTATACTCCGAATGTAATGATCGTTAAATGGGACGACCGCAGCTATGATGCCGACGCTTTCATCAATTTCAACCTGGATGAGAACGGCAAAGCACAGAGTGCGACACTCAAACCTATTTCCGACATCACCGATTTCAGCTTCGATTTTGAACACCTTGACTTGAAAAAGAAATAATAACTTTTAAACCGGTAAAAAATAAGCGGGGAGATGATGACTCATTTCCCCGCTTATTTTTTAAAGCACTTTTAGTTCAAGCTTAATTGAATTTCCAAATATTTTCTTTGAGATCTTCTCGAAATTCTTCGTCAGATCCGATACAAAGAATTCATAGCTCGGATTGGGGTTATCACTGTTCAGCAGATGGTGCTTGTCCAGAATATGTTTCAGCTGGGTAGCCACGATACTTGGCGAATCAATGACCCGAACACGGTTGCCATAAAACTGCTTTATTTCGGCCATTAAGAGCGGATAATGCGTGCAGCCCAGGATAAGCTTTTCAATGTTTTTTAGTTTACTGTTGCTTAGATAGTTATAAATAATCGCATTTGTAATCGGGTGGTTTCTGAATCCTTCTTCAATCGCAGGAACAAGCAGTGGTGTTGCCAGTTCATCTACTTTGATATATTTATTGTGCCTGCGGATGCTTTTACGGTAAAGTCCGGAACTTACAGTAGCTTTAGTGGCTATAACCCCTACATTATTATGGATTTCGTAAGCCACTTTTTCGGCCACTGGATGTATGACGTCAATTACCGGCACGCGACGGTCCACAATTTCCAGAACCTGATTCAGTGCATTGGCTGTAGCAGTATTACAGGCCACCACAATGGCTTTACAGTTATTTTCCAGCAGGAAGTTGGTGATTTTTGTTGAATATCCAATGATGGCTTCACGGGATTTATCACCATATGGCAAGTGTTTGGTGTCGCCAAAATAAATAAGGTTTTCCTGCGGAAGCATGCGTTTTATTTCCCGTGCAACCGTAAGACCTCCAACGCCGGAATCAAAAATGCCAATTGGCTGACCGGACTGGAGATGGGAGTAGTCCTCTTTGTGCTTTTTCAAGGTTGATGGGTATTTGGTGCAAAAATAGCGAAATTAAGAATATTCTGAGGGAGCAATGCAATTAGCTTTTCATTTTATAGAATAAAAAGGTCCGATGCAATACCGTCTGCCATAAACCAGTGCACTTCAGGAATAAAAAGCCGGTCATATTCCATGCGGAGCAAACCATTATCTAACTTTGAAGCGATCTCTTTATCAAAATAAGCAATCACTACCTCACTGAAATTCCGTTTCAGTTTAACCAGATCCACTCCCCTGGCGGTTCTTAATCCGATCATCAGCATTTCATTGAAGCGGTCCTTTTCCTGCAGGATCTCAGATTCTGCAGGCAACAGTCCAGCCTCAAGATTCTTTACATAAAGTGCATTATTTGCAATATTCCAGCTACGCCGGTTTTCCCCATCGTATGAATGGGCGGAAGGCCCCACACCGAGATAAGGTTCATACTGCCAGTAGGCGGCGTTATGACGGGAATGAAACCCCGGTTTTGCAAAATTTGAGATCTCATAGTGTTCAAAGCCATTATTTTTCAGGAAATCACACATATAGTGGAACTCCTCATTCTGATCTTCCTCTGCCGGTGCTGCCACCTTTTGTGTTCGCACCCAGTTCTCCAGCGCGGTTCTGGGCTCAACCGTAAGGGCATAAGATGAAATGTGCGGCACCTGTAGCGCAATGGTCCTGTTAAGGTTCTCTTTCCACATCGAAAGGTTGGAGGTTGGGGAACCATATATGAGATCTATACTGAGGTTTTCGAACCCAAAATCCTGTGCACGTTTTATGGATCCTTCTGCTTCGGAGGCATTGTGCGCCCGGTTCATCAGCTTCAGATCTTCATCAAAAAAACTCTGGGTACCAACTGAAAGGCGGTTAACAGGTGTGCCGGCCAACTCCTTAAGAAAATTTCCGCTAAGATCATCAGGATTTGCCTCCAGAGTGATTTCTATTTGAGAGTCAAAAGTGTAATATTTCAACACTTCATCAATCAGGCCTTTAATTTCGTCGCCAGTCAGGACGGACGGTGTTCCGCCACCAAAATAAAGCGATTTCAGCTCCTTATTCTCCAGTTCACTCTGTCGCAGGAACAGTTCTCTTTTTATGGCGGCAAGCATCTCATCCTTTCCCTTAAAGGACGTCGAAAAATGAAAATTGCAATAGCTGCATTTCTGTTTGCAAAAGGGGATGTGAAGGTAAATCATAAAAAAAGCTCCGTTTTACCGGAGCTCAAATGTATCTAAATTATTTTTTCTAGTATCTGTAACCTCTTGCGTTTATGAAGTTATCAAAGTTATAACCCAGACCGATCATGAAGCTGTTACCACCGTATTCTGCGATATCGGAAAGGCCGATGTTATAAGTGGCTCCAATCATAATCTTGTTCAGGTTTACTTTAACAACAGGCGCGATGCTCAAAGTCTGGTTATCAAATCTGTTCTGCACATATCTGAAACTTGCGCCGGCGGAGAATCTGTTGAAATCTGTAGCTACAGTTCCCATAAGGTTTCCGTCCAGCATCAGAGAGGAATTGGTATCCAGTTTCATCAGTGCTGAAGGGGTAATGATAATTCCGTCCGTAATTTCCCAATCGTAACCCAAATTCAAAAATATCTTAATTGGAGAAGGCTCGTAATTGTTTACGATAGCTTCATCATTGCTCAGTGCAATATCATTAACGGATGCACCTGCAAAAATATTTTTATACGTTGCAGCCAGACCGAAGTTGGCATACATCATAAAGATACTGTTTTCGCCGGAAAGTAAGGGATCGTTAGGGCTGTCTGTATTAAGCTTCGTATAATCAAAATTCATATTATACGCGGAAACACTGGTACCGAAGGAAAACTGATCTTTCCTGTCTCCTTCATCACTGATGGGAATAAAGTAGGAAGCTCCCAGAGTAATACCGCCTGCGTTAATTGGCCCATTTTGATCTCTGAAAACAGAAATACCTGCACCAACTCTGTCGAAAATATTAGCATGCAATCCAACAGACTGCACATTAGGTGACTCACTGAAAGAGGAATACTGCTTTTGATAGTTTGCGTTCACGTGCACATCATCCGTTTTACCGTACTGGGCCGGATTAAAAAGAAAATCACCGTCTAACAGATATTGCTGATAATAAGGTAATGTTTCCTGTGCCTGGTATGCGCCAGAGAATAAGGCGAAACAAACAACAGCATATAGTTTTCTCATAACAAATCAAGATTTCAGTTGAACAAATATAGAAAATTTATTGGGATATTTTTATTTTTCTGAATAATTTCTCCATTTTTTTACAGCGGCATCCATATCTGCAGGCATAGGACTTTCAAAGTACATTTCCTTTTTTGTCTGCGGATGTACAAAGCCCAGCGTATGAGCATGCAGCGCATGTCTTGGGAGAATTTCGAACACATTATTAATAAACTGTTTGTATTTCGGCAGGTTTTGTCCGCGTAACGGAATGTGTCCCTCATACCTTTCATCGTTAAACAGCGTATGGCCAATGTGTTTGAAATGGGCACGTATCTGGTGGGTACGGCCTGTTTCCAGACGGCATTCAATCCAGGTCATATAACGGAACCTTTCCAGAACTTTATAATGAGAGACTGCATGCTTGCCCTGGCCTCCATCTTCGTAAACACTCATCTGCATCCTGTTTTTCGGGTGCCTGCCAATATTCCCGGTAATGGTGCCTTCATCATTCTCCATATTTCCCCATACGAATGCCCAATACAGCCTCTTGGTCTTACGGTCGAAAAACTGTTTTGCCAGAAAACTCAGCGCATATTCGTTCTTTGCCACAACAAGAAGGCCTGAAGTATCTTTATCTATGCGGTGTACAAGACCAACCCGGTCCAGATCTGATTTTACACCGTTCTTTTCAAAGTGGAATGCCAAAGCATTGATTAAAGTACCGTCCCAATTGCCGTGACCGGGATGCACTACCATGCCGGGTGCTTTGTCCACAACCACTATGTCATCATCTTCATAAATTATATTCAGAGGAATATCTTGCGGAACAACTACATTCTGCCGTGGCGGACGGGCCAAAAGGACTGAAATATTGTCGCCCGGCTTTACCCTGTAGTTTTGTTTAACTACAGACCCGTTTACAACAACATTTCCGGCCCGGCAGGTTTGGGAAATTTTGTTTCTCGATGAATTCTGCCGAAAGTTCAGTAGGAATTTATCAATACGCAGAGGCTCCTGTCCCCGGTCCACTTGCAGGCTCAGGTGCTCAAAAAGGCCACTGTTCTCGCCACTGCCTACTTCGGATTCCGGTAAATCCTCTTCCAAAAAATCTTCGCTTTCCTCTAACATACAGGTTTAATAAAGCCTACATTTTTATGCATGAAGGCTTAGTAATTCAAATTCAATTTTACTCCACCACCTTTTTTTTAGCTTTGGGCTTTTCGGCCGGCTTTGTAGTGGGATTAGAAGCGGGTTGTTTTTCACCGGTAGTTTCAGGTTTGGGTGTTGCCGTTCCGGAATTATTTGAAGGTTTCTTTGACGTGTTTCCAACAGGCGGGTTTGCAGGCGCAGTTGGAATTACAGGTTTCTGTTCCACCGGTTCCCTGCGCGGGGTTTCAAATTTGGGTTCCTGATAAGCCGGCACTTCTTCATATCTTACCGGGGGAAGAGTAGTATCTATCCTCACGCGGTAGATGGCATTAAGCTGCGCAATTTTGCCACCCATCTCGGCCGGCGTTTTTTTGCTTGCCCAAATATCAATCTGCATCCCCTGATCCCTAAGATCTCCACCTGCTGGATCCTGGTAATAGACAATATCAGATTCGTCATTCTGACCGTCCTCATGCTCTACCAGACCAACTTCGAAAAGATTATTGGCAACAATAGCCTTTGCCTGGGCTACGCTGAGACCGATAAGGTTGGGAATCGCAATATTTCTTTTTGGGCCTGCGCCAATTACAAGATCAATTGTAGAGAATCGAGGCAATTGACTTCCGGGCTTAATAACTGTGCCGTTATGCAACATTCTGATCACCGCATCTCTCTGAATACTGGGTTCAAAGATGGTATCGCCCACTTTTAGGCCTACCTGTCCCAGGCGGCGGAAAGCCAGGCCTTTGTAGCGGTCCAGAATATCAGGAATGGTCACTTTACCCCAAGTCCGCGGATTTACACGCACCTCAATAATACGCCCGTTCTTTACGCGGGAGCCGGGTTTGGGAAATATATTAAGAACCTGGAAAGGTTTATATTTGGGGTCGAACGTTCCACTGTCCACCTTATATTCCAATCCCTGATCGTCCAGTATTTTTATGGCTTCATGAACGGATTTGTTCATTACGTTGGGAACAGGAATTTCCTTACCGTGATTAGTATGCAGTTCCAGCCAGCGAAAGGTAAGCCATACCAAGCCGATAAAGATAACTGCGGCCAGCACAAGGTTTACCAGAACTTTCCAGTGGAAAAGTGATTTCAGCATGGTTTTTATAACTTTAAATGTAGCGGCAAATATAAATAATAATTTTAGAATGCATCTTTGCTGCAGTCTGCTTATTGCTTCCCTTTCCGCACTTTATGTCACTTATTTACCAGCGTTCTGCTTACAAATGAACAATTTCAGTAAATTTGCGTCGTTACTGTGTTTAAATAGTTATGGATAAGAAAAATGTGGCCGTTGTAATGGGCGGTTATTCCGATGAATATGTGGTTTCCCTGAAAAGCGGGCAACTGATTTATGATTCCCTGGACCGTGAACGGTTTAATGTTTACAAAGTGGTCATTCTGAAGGACTCCTGGTATTTTGTGGATGATCACGGTGAAAAGGTGGACATAAACAGAGCTGATTTCACCGTAGACCTGGACAGTGGTTACAAAGTGAAATTTGATGTCTGTTTCAATATTATCCATGGCAGACCCGGAGAAAATGGCGAACTGCAGGCCTACTGGGACATTATTGGCCAGCGGTATACGGGATGTAGCTTCTATCAGAGCGCACTTACCTTCAACAAAAAAGACACACTGGCAGTTTTAGGTAAATATGGAATTCCTTCCGCCAAAAGTATCTACCTGAGGAAGAGTGAAAAAATAAACACCCAAACCATAGTTGAGCAACTGGGCTTGCCCTGCTTTGTGAAACCGAACCAAAGTGGTTCTTCACTGGGTATTTCTAAGGTAAAAGATATTATGGAATTTGATAAGGCATTTGAGCTCGCCTTTGAACAGGACGAAGAAATTCTTATAGAGGCAGCCCTGGAGGGAACAGAAGTTTCCGTAGGCGTGGTGGATTTTGAAGGCAGGACAATCGTCCTGGGAATTACTGAAATCGTTACGCAAAAAGAATTCTTTGATTACGAAGCAAAATATGAAGGTGCTTCTGAAGAAATCACACCGGCAAGGCTTGATGACGGGACACGTAAAAAAGTGGAGGAAATTGCAGTAAAAGCATATGAGTCTCTGGGCATGAGCGGATTTTCACGCAGCGAATTCATCATTATGGATGGCACCCCATATATGCTGGAGATGAATACCAACCCCGGTTTTTCACCAGCATCCATTCTTCCCCAACAGGCAAAAATATATGGGATTTCAATACAGCAGCTTTGCGGTAATGAAGTTCAGAAAGCCCTTAACAAAAAACATTTTTAAAATGAGAACAGCAGTATTCCCGGGTTCATTTGATCCGATAACTTTAGGGCATTATGACATTGTAGAACGCGCAGCACCCCTCTTTGACAAAATCATCATTGCCATCGGACAAAATTCCCAAAAAAAATACATGTTCTCTTTGGAACAGAGGATGGACTTTATTAAAAAAACTTTCGCGGATTTTCCTAATGTAGAGGTTGACCATTTTGAAGGACTCACCATTGATTACTGCAAAAGCAAAAATGTAAGTTTTATCTTACGCGGCCTCAGAAATCCTGCCGATTTTGAATTTGAAAAAGCCATCGCACAAACCAACCGCGAACTTACCAAGGACCGTAAGATCGAAACTATTTTCCTCCTTACATCCTCCGGAAAGTCATTTATCAGCAGCAGT
>CAYXUO010000071.1:7293-11001 GCA_964468335.1 uncultured Chryseobacterium sp.
AGATTATTACCTTCCGCGGTGACTATAAGCTTCTGGTCCCTCCGGCGGTGCGCATATAAATTAAAATTTACCAGGCTTTGGATATTCATCAGAACTTTAACTTTGCCATCGAGATCATCGGAACAATTGCATTCGCCATGTCCGGTGCCTTTGCGGCAATGCAGAAGAGGTTTGATCCGTTTGGTGTACTCATTATCGCATTCGTGACTTCAGTAGGGGGCGGGACAGTGCGGGACCTGCTCCTGGGCGTACCGGTTTTCTGGATGCATGATATCTTCATCTGCGGGGTAATATTCCTGGCTACGGTGCTGGCTTTCATTGTTAAATATTTCGACAAGAAGTTCAAAGTGACGCTTTTCCTGTTCGACAGTTTAGGCTTGGGACTTTTTACGATAATTGGAATTCAGAAAGGTCTGGATGCCCAACTGCATCCTGTGATCTGTGTTACACTCGGAACTATAACCGGATGTTTTGGCGGGATTATTCGGGACACGCTGCTGAACAGGATACCTTTAATTTTCCGGAAAGAGATTTACGCTACGGCATGTATTTTGGGAGGGGGAATGTTTCTTCTGATGCTGAATTTTACAAACCTCTCCTTAACCTATATACAGGTTCTTACCATTTTTCTTATTGTGGCCATCAGGACCATGGCGGTAAAATATCACTGGCAGATGCCTAAATTTTACTCCACGGGCAGCGATGCGGAAATGTAGATGCTATAATTGAAAATCCCGGAAATAATTAAACTTCCGGGATCCTCAATTAATAAACTATTAAAAAAATAAACTAGGGATTGTAACTGTAACCTTGGGCAGGTTCGCAGTTGAAAATTTAAACGCAAAAACTGTGCTAATATTGCGCTGATTTTAAAAGGATTATGTTAAATATTTTTAACATATTAGCCTCATCATCAGACATTTATTGCTGAAGCCCCGTACAGAGCAATATTGCCCGAAATTGGTTATCTTTAAAGACCGAAAAAATAATATGGATTTAGAATTTAATAAACGCGAAGATCAAAACAAACTAAAGCTTTCTGAAATTAACAGGCTGTTTTCGGAAATTAAAAAAGGCGGTGGCGAAAAACGTCTTGAAAAAATGCGGCAGGACGGCAAAATGACCGCCCGTGAGCGAATTGATTATCTTTTGGATAAAGATAAAGATTCCGTAGAGATTGGAGGCTTTGCAGGTTATGAAATGTATGAAGAGCATGGCGGCTGCCCAAGCGGTGGGGTTGTTGTGGTAATGGGTTATGTATCCGGCAAACAATGTCTTGTAGTGGCAAACGATGCTTCAGTGAAAGCAGGGGCATGGTTTCCAATAACTGCGAAGAAAAACCTGCGTGCCCAGGAGATTTCAATTGAAAACCGTTTACCCATAATATATCTGGTAGATTCGGCAGGAGTCTATCTCCCGATGCAGGATGAAATTTTTCCTGATAAGGAGCATTTCGGACGTATATTCCGCAATAATGCTAAAATGAGTGCCATGGGCATCATACAAATATCAGCTGTAATGGGAAGCTGCGTTGCGGGCGGAGCCTACTTACCGATTATGAGCGATGAGGCAATGATCGTGGACAAAAGTGGCTCTATATTTTTGGCAGGGAGCTACCTTGTGAAAGCGGCAATTGGCGAAAATATAGACAATGAAACACTTGGCGGCGCAACAACCCACTGCGAAATATCAGGTGTGACCGATTATAAAGCTAAGGACGATGCAGACGCGCTTGACCGTATAAAGAATATTATGAAGTCCGTGGGCTCTTATGAAAAGGCAGGATTCAACAGAATTGAAAGCGCTGAGCCGAAGGAGAAGATTGAGAATATTTTTGGAATCGTACCGGCTTCAAGGACTGAACAGTATGATACCGCAGAAATCATAAAATGCCTGGTGGATAATTCTGAATTTGAAGAATATAAGGCCGACTACGGCAAGACCATTATTTGCGCGACTGCCAGAATAGATGGCTGGAGTGTTGGGATTGTGGCTAACCAACGTAAACTCGTAAAGAGCGGCAAAGGCGAGATGCAGTTTGGCGGAGTTATTTACTCAGATTCCGCAGATAAAGCTACCCGCTTTATCGCTAACTGCAACCAGCGTAAAATACCGCTCATTTTCCTTCAGGATGTAACAGGTTTCATGGTGGGCTCCAAATCTGAACATGGTGGCATCATTAAAGACGGCGCGAAAATGGTTAATGCAGTGGCCAATTCTGTGGTACCCAAATTCACCGTGATTACCGGAAATTCCTACGGGGCCGGAAATTATGCGATGTGTGGTAAGGCATATGACCCACGCCTTATCGTAGCTTGGCCGTGGGCTGACCTCGCGGTAATGGGAGGTTCACAGGCAGCAAAGGTCCTGGCCCAGATACAGGAATCAACCTTAAAAAAACAGGGTAAAGTTATTACTGAAGAAGAACATCAGGAAATATTGGATACAATCTCTCAACGATATAAAAAGCAAACAGAACCTACTTACGCTGCGGCAAGACTATGGACCGATGCAATTATAGATCCTACGGATACCCGGAAGTGGATTTCCATGGGGATTGAAGCAGCAGATCACGCTCCTATAACTGAGAAATTTAACTTAGGTGTTATCCAGGTTTGATAATTTATTACAAATAAATATGGCCACTCTAATAATAGGAGTGGTTTTTTTGTAACCCAAGATGTAGTGATTGGTGGTTGGTGGTTGGTGGTTGGTCCTTGGCGTTTGGTGATTGTTTTGAGTTTTCGATGATCAGCGGTGAGCTATCTGCCATAAGCTTCAGGTAGTAAAACCCTGCATTTCTCATTTGTAATCATCACCACTTTCTAACTTCTAACTTCTAACTTCTAACTTCTAACTTCTAACTTCTCATATCTGAGATCTGAAGTCTTGATTCTCGGTTCTTGGCTCTTGATTCCTGGCTCTTAGGACAAGATTGGAAAGCTTGGTTGCTTGAACATCAGCTTTCTAACATCTCATATCTGAAGTCTTGGCTCTTGGTTTTTGGCTCTTGCCTCTTCCTAAACCACAGAGAACACTGAGGAGGTACAGAGGGCACGGAGAAGGGGATTTTTGATTATGGATTTGCATTCAGCGGTGAGCTATCTGCGATCTGCTCGAGGCAGTAAGCCTGAAGCCCTCATTGACCAAAAGAAATCCTCGCCACTTTCTAACATCTAACATCTAAATTCTCATATCTGAGATCTGAAGTCTTGGCTCTCGGCTCTTGCTTCTTCCTTAACCACAGAGGGCACTGAGGCGGTACAGAGGGCACGGAGAAGGAGATTTTTGATTGTGGATTTTGCACTCAGCGGACAGCTACCTGCTATCTGCTCGAGGCAGTAAGCCTTAAGGCATTGGCCAAAAGTAATCATTGCCGCTTTCTAGCTTCTAACTTCTAATATCTGATCTCTTTGTTATTGGTGACTGGTGACTGGTGATTAGATTGCGCATTCAGCACTCAGCGGTTAGCGGTCAGCGGTGAGGTATCAGCTTCAAGCGGTAAGCTTTACGCTATCAGGATAAGATTGGAAAGCTTGGTTGCTAGAACATCAGCTTTCTAACATCTAACCTCTCACATCTCACATCTCATTTCTGATCTCTTTGTTATTGGTGACTGGTGACTGGTGATTAGTTTGCGCGGTCAGCGCTCAGCGGTCAGCGCTCAGCGGTCAGCTATCTACCATAAGCAGTAGGTAGTAAAACCCT